>CANNKG010000001.1 GCA_947505105.1 Methylococcaceae bacterium
CCAAAAAGGCGTGAAGATGAGTAAAATGGCATTTAAAGCTATTAGCCATAGGATAGAAAGAGACGCATCCCTACCGAAATACTACATGACTATCCAGCCTCAAATTTAAACAGAATTAATGGAGGTTATTTTTTGCGAGTTACCTTAAACGCGGTTTAGATTCTGGTCGCATTGAGCTTGAAAAAATTAACGATTTTCTCGACCCTATTATTCAAAACACCCACCGAGCTAGCCAAATTATCGAAAAAATCCGTGGTTTTATTCGTCCCCATATGCTTGAAAAACTATCGGTTAACCTAGTCGAAATTGTTCACGAAACCCTAGAATTGATCAAATCAGAACTACATCGGCATAAGGTAGAAATTCATTTTTCATCAACCTCCAATGACATTAGAATCCAGGGCGATACGATCCAAATTTCCCAGGTTTTGCTGAATATTTTTCGCAATGCAGTAGAAGCTATGCAGGAAGTTGATCAACGCACAATTTTTGTAAAACTTGATCAAACCCAAGAACATGTTCATTTACACATTCAGGATTCCGGTCCTGGTTTAAATGTGGAATTACTCCAAAAAATCGGCACGCCCTTTTTTTCAACTAAAGCAAATGGCCTTGGCATAGGCCTATCAATTTCCCGTAGTATCATTGAACAACACAATGGCAAATTGCTGATTAGTAATGCCGAAATTGGTGGCGCTTGCTTTGATATTTATCTGCCGATTCTGGTAAAGTAGCTGGCAGATATTCATCACAACAGTGACTAGTTGGTAAATAGTGCGTCATGAAAAATATACACTCCCACATTCGCGAGCTTATTCTCAAAGTCACCCATGCCGAGCATGTTTCCGAGCATGAAGTTATTCAACACCTGTGGAGCGGTTATGGCGAAATCGTGCGTTATCGCTTAACTGGTGGAACTACCGACAGTGTAATCGTTAAGCATGTGAAACTGCCAGGCCAAAGCAGTCAACGACGAACCTCTCATACCGATATTTCGCATCAACGCAAAATACGTTCCTACCAGATAGAAACGACGTGGTACAGCAATTGGAGCAAGCGCTGCGACGACGCGTGCCGTGTTCCCGCCTGTCTCCTATGCGAGACCGTTGGAGATCAAGTGGTCATTCTGCTGGAAGATCTTGATGCGGCAGGTTTTTCTGCTCGCCATTCCGTTGTTAATACTCGTCAGATCCACGCTTGCCTAAACTGGCTGGCGAATTTTCACGCGACCTTTATGACCGAAAAGCCCAAAGGTTTATGGCCAATAGGCACTTATTGGCATCTGGCGACCCGTCCCGATGAACTTGAGGCATTGAACGATCTGCCGCTCAAAAACGCCGCGGCGGCAATTGACCATAAACTGAGTGCCACGCCTTATAAAACAATTGTGCATGGCGATGCCAAGCCAGCCAATTTTTGCTTTGCTCCCGATAGCAGCCGCGTTGCGGCGGTCGATTTTCAGTATGTGGGTGGTGGTTGCGGAATTAAGGATGTGGCTTATCTTATCGACAGTTGTTTGAATGGTGAGGAATGTCAACATCAGGAACAGGCGTTGCTGGGGGTTTATTTTCAAGCGCTCAAACAGGCCTTGAAATCCAAACAAAAGCCTGTCGATCCAGAGGCAGTCGAGCAGAATTGGCGCGAGCTCTATCCCGTCGCCTGGACGGACTTTCATCGTTTCTTGAAAGGCTGGAGCCCTGCCCATTGGGATTACAACTGCTACAGTGAACGCCTGGCACGACAAGTCGTGGCCGAGTTGAGCAATACCTCGAAGAGCTAAGATGCAGCTGTACACAAATGAGTTATTTTTGCTAAGTCAATGCGCAATTTCGGCAGCCTATCAAGCTGGGCAACTGATTGCAGACTATTCTCAACGCACTGTTGCGGTCACAACCAAAGCAGGCGGCGCGAGTCTAGCCGCACAAGTGGTCACCGAAGTCGATCATTTAAGCCAAGATATCATCTTGCGAATACTTAGCCAAACCTGCGAAATGTTCGATTTGGCATTACTATCTGAAGAAAGTCCCGACGACCATCAGCGTTTGCACAAAGATTATTTCTGGTGTATCGACCCGTTGGACGGCACCCTGCCCTTTATCGAATCTGTCCCAGGCTATTCGGTATCGATCGCCCTGGTTTCCCGTGCAGGGGTTCCGCTGATCGGTGTGGTCTATGATCCCTTAAGCCAAACGCTTTATCATGCCCTTAAAGACTTTGGCGCATGGCGAAACAATCAAGGTTTAACACTGGTGAAGTCTCCCGCATCCCAGCAACAATCCCTGACCTTTATCACCGATAAAAGCTTTGCTCAAGACCCGCTTTATCAAACCACCTTGCCCGAACTGGAACGCATTGCAACAACCTTGGGCTATAGTGGCGCCAAGCTGCAATTACAAGGCGGCGCTGCCATGAATGCCTGTCAAGTGCTAAGCGACCCGGCGGCTTGCTATTTCAAATTTCCCAAACCGCAAGCAGGAGGCGGCAGCATTTGGGATTACGCCGCTAGCGCCTGTCTGTTTCAGGAACTCGGCGCCTTGGCCTGCGACATTTACGGCGCACCGCTGCAATTAAATCCCCCCGGTTCAACATTTATGAATCATTGCGGGGTGTTATATTGCACCGATCCCGCACTCGCCGAACAAATGATCTTGGCCTATAAAAAACTGTCACATCAATGAAAATCGGTGTTTAATTCGAAGCGCAAACTTTCGCTGCATTCAGCATAAAATTGGTAAAAACCACCCATGCTATAATGCCCCATTTTTATTAAAGCCAAAACACCTACCAACAATGGAATTACACCCGCTTTGCACCTATTTTCCGCGCATGTCTGACGATGAATTTACTTCGCTTAAAGACAGTCTTAAAGAAAACGGACAAACTCATCCAATCTATACGCTTGACGGCATGATTCTGGACGGCGGCAATCGCTATCGGGCCTTATGCGAACTGGACATTGAGCCTGTTATGATTGAGTACACCGGTACCAATCCTACCCAATTCATTTTGTCTTCAAATCTGCATCGTCGGCATTTGACGCAAGGGCAATCGGCAGCGATTGTCTCGGCATCTCAAAGCTGGATAACCAGCCAAGCGGAAAATCAGCTGCAATTGGGCACCTCAGAGTCGCGCGCCAAACAATCGGGCGCGGGTCGACGGACTCAACAACTCGCTGACAAATTGGTCAAAGAAGCCTCCGAAGAGTTGATCAAAGAAGTTATCGACGGCAAAAAAAGTCTGAATAAAGCGATTAAAGAAATCACCCCACCCAAACCGATCGTTCCAAAAACGCCCACCGAAGAATTCGAAACCGAGTACGAAGAGGATCACTCTCCACCATTTGATGTTGACGAAGCTGAAGATGAACATAAAACCTCTTCGGGTCAAAATTACCCACAGGCCAAAGGTTCCGCCTCAAACGATAAACTGTTAGCTTCGCAGGCAGAAGTAAAAAAATTAACTGAGGCAAATAGGGTTTTAAACGCACGTATTAAAGAATTAATGCATGAAAAAGAAGAAGCACTCAAAAGCGCTCAGTATTGGAAAGAAAAGTTCTTGGCGTTAGACGCAAAAGCTACGACCTAACAAAAGTATTTTCATAGAGTTACATGCATTACACCGACATAGAAGGTATTGATTGCTCAGCTTAACCGGTTTTTTTATGCCGAAATTCAAATCAATAAGTTGCATTTCGCGCAATACCAGCCAGAATTATCC
This sequence comes from Methylococcaceae bacterium, assembly GCA_947505105.1. GTDB lineage: Bacteria > Pseudomonadota > Gammaproteobacteria > Methylococcales > Methylomonadaceae > SXIZ01. Next base: position 3,718 of record CANNKG010000001.1, read on the forward strand.
TACCAGTTACTCACCCATGACCACGTTACGGAGCTTGCTATTTCATGACGCCTGCCCAAGCCAATACGCTGATTCACCATTTCGCTCAGAAATATCTCGCCGACTTGCTTCCCGATATCGTATTTGATACGGGGATAATTGCTGATTATGACACCGCTCTGATTGATGACTGGGAACACAAGGTAGCGTTACTCAATCATCGGGAGCAAATGCCGTCGATTGATCGACGCAAATCGGAACAACAACGGTATCTTGGAACAATTAAGCGGGCGCTGTGGAATCACCAGCAAGTATGGTTGAGTTATGAAGGTCGGGAAAACAGATTTCCCTTTAATTGTTTCGGTTTGGTACAACGCGATCAACAATTTTTTTTAGTCGGCTCTTTCGGGAACGATCAAGACCCAGTGTTATTGTCGGTGCGGAAAATCGTCGCGTTGGCGTTGACTCCTGAAGCCAGTATTCAACCAGCGCCAGATTTTAATTTACAAGATTACGCAAGTTTTCATTTGAATCAGTTACAAGAACCGCTACTTGCGCATATTGAAATTGAATTTCCGCTCCACCTACTGTCCTATGTGAAAGCCTATCCAATCGCTTCTGCAAGTGATTATGAAATTATCGAACATAACGATTATTTCACCTTGCGAGCGAGTAATGTTCCAGATTCGTTGCGTCTTCGTCAATGGTTGTCAGGTTTTAGCGAAGAAGCGCGGATCATCGCCCCCGAAACCTTGCGGAAGCTGGTTAACAGTTCGTTGATCGATGAGTTGACTGATCTATATAACCGCCGTTTTTTCGATCATTTATTCCAACGCGAAATTAAACGCTACTGCCGTGATCCTCAGTATCGGTTTACACTGTTGTCTATCGATATCGATCATTTCAAGAAAATTACCACCCGCTATGGCCATGATGCGAGCAATGAGGCCTTAAAGCAAGTTTCAACATCCTTAAAAAAGCTCCGTGATCAAGATGCCATTCGTTTCAGCGAACAAAAATTTATTATTTTATTGACCGAAACCACACATCAGGAAGGTGCGCAAGTGGTTGCAGAACGCATTAGAAAAGCGGTGAAAACCATTCAACTTTATTCGGAAAACGCGGGGGAACAAATCCCGTTGACAATCAGTATCGGCATTGCTGAATTTCCAACGCATCTCCCTGAACGGCTAAGCACAATCGATACCCAAACAAAACTGGATAGCAAAACGATTCAGAATTTGATGGTAGCGATGTTAAAACAAGCTGATGACGCGTTATCTCGTGCGCAACAAATCCAGGACTGTTACGCCTTAGCGACGGGACTAGATTTGGATAGGAAGGGTGCTATGAACCTCTATTTACCAGATGCGATCCAGAAATATTGGCCATTCTGATGTGATGATAAATGAACAAGATGCTGAATGACGCCACTATGACTCCATAAATGCTGTAGTCATAGTGTTACGTTTGCATTTATGCCCGCAAATCGATTTTGCTACCGACCCGTCTATCGTAATCACCATCCGAATCCGGGGTCGCAGCTTGCACAGACTGAGTAGGCGGTTGTGGCGTGGTTGATTCCGTTGGTTTTGGTTTCATAGCCGCCCCATACTGGCTCGTATAAAGCGCAGATGGTTGTGTTGTTGATGATGATGAATTAATTAACATGACTTTTCCCCAAAATAAGCTAATGTATCGGGTTACTTAAAAAGCTAACCTTCAACTAAGTCCCCAATGCTAGTTATAGCACATTTTTAAAAGTTTTTTGGCTGTGATTAGATAAAACTGTGATGTGCAATACAAATTTTTTGATCACTTACTCTAATTCGATAATTTCAACATGATCGGTCACACGCTTAAATAGTTCCAGCATACGGTGCGCGCTGTTCCGTAATTCAATTTCCTCCGGTTTACCATTAAACACGCGCGTATATTCTTCGACGATGTGATCGACGGTAGTAATAGCTTGCTTAAGTTCCTTAGTTAGTGAAGTATTTTGATCCTTCAGACGTAAAATTTCTTGATGCGCCAATGCCAATTCTTCACTGGGTGGGCAGTTTTCTTCGCTTGGCCGCAGGTGTTCGGTACTCAAACTTTGTTGTAGCACCTTACAATAAGGTTTAGCCAAGGCGTTGACATGATCTTGTAAGTCATTAAGCAATTCTGGATCCCTTTCCAACAAAATTTTGATGACAAACCGATACAGGGCTTTTTCTTGCATATTGACATCATTTAGCAAAGTTTCCAGTAGTTGTGCATCAATATGGGCATTTTCGGTAATAATTGCCGACAAGTCCTCAGCATGATCTTTTTTAGAGGTTCCTAAATTGTTGACTAATTGCTCGGCGAATGAAAATGTTTGATTTTTCACTTTACGCGAAGAATATAACAGCCAGCCAAACGCTATCAATAACGCGATTAATGCTTCAAACAATAATACCCATAAAGCAGGATTAAGCTCCATCATGATAATTTATCCAATAATTCGGTTTCTTTAGTAAGCTCTTTGTTCTTAAAATATCGATAAATGAAATAAGAGGCAATCAACAGTAAGATGTTAACCGCTACAATTACTATCACGCTCTGGCTCAACGTGAGTCCGTGACTTTCCTCATTTTCTGCAGGAACTTCCGCTTCGGGTTGAACCTCGGGAGTTTTTTCAGCTTCCTCTACTGGGTGCTCAGGTGGTTCAACCTTTTCAGCTTCAAATAGTTGAGCTTCCACCATGAAAGGCTTAATTTCCGGAACAATCTCCTCATCAGCATTTGTTTTAGCCTTGGCAACAAAGTTAACAACTAGTGGCGCCTCCTGGCTCGGTGCATCAACGGCTAATTCCCATTGATCCCCTTGTTTAGGAATATTCACCGTTTTCGATTCTTGTCCGATTTGAGTAAGCTGCGCTTCAATCGAAACACTATCCGCTTTTATCTGTGATAAGTCGGGGGTCAAAATCAGCTTGACTTGTTTTTTCTCTGCATCGAGCGCGGTAGTCAGCGTGATCGGGGTATCGAGCATTTCCAAACGAAGATTTATTTCGCGGGTAAAGGTTTTGCCATCGGCAACGATGGTCAGTAAATAACTACCTTTAGGAAGCGGTTTATCCAACACGGCGTCAAAATAACCTTTGTGCTTGGCATCCGCTACCATATTTAAATCAGGGTACTCATGCTCACCATCAGAAATCCTGATCGTAACCTCTATCAAATTTAAAAAATCTTCTCGTGTCAGCAATTCGCCTTTATCGGTGAAATGTGCACGAAATTTGATAGGCGTGGTTGTCATTTGATATTTTGGCAAGGCATCAAGTTCAAATTTTAGATCGGTCACAATCATGACGCGATTATCAGGATCAGAGCCTGCTTTAATTTGCCAATCGCCAATTTCAGGTTCATTTATGGTCATCAGATCATAATTTTTTTCACTGACCCATTGCACAGTATTGAGTTGGGTTGTTTCAGACAATAGCTGCTGAGTAGGTGTCAATAATTCAGTTTTACTTTTAGGATTTTTAAATATTAAAGCTGAAAATTCTTTAATGCTATTATCAATTATAAACTTATTATCTTGACTTAATGGAACTGTGGTTTGGGGAACGGATTCTTGAAACATGGTCCAAAAAACGCGCTCTAATTGCTGGTCGGATACAACCGTTTTATTCCAGCCATCCGTTGCTAGCGCGAGTTTTTTTAACAACTGCGCATCAGCGTGTTTTGACAAGGCAATCGTTTGTAAATGAACCTTGGCTTGTTGCAAGCGCGGCAATAGCTCGCTCAAAATTCGCTGCCTAGACAGGGTATTTTGTTGGGCATCCTTGGAAATATCGACCATACCGTCTGTTAGCAACAAGACGTTACGTGAAATTTGCGGCACTTTAGGAGTTTGAGTAGTCCATTGATCGGATGCGACAGTGATCACTTGTTCAATATCGGTAAATAACCCTGCAGAATGAACTTTTTCAACCGTTTGTAAGGCCTGTTGCTTCCATTGAGCATCCACGGGATTCATTGGCACCAGAGGCGTGGTCTTTTCGTCAAAGAGCCAGATTCCGGCCCGAACGTTAGCCGGTAGTACATTAATTAATAATTTTAGTGCCGCTACCCGAAGATTGTGTGGATCATTTTGTTTCATACTGCCCGAAACGTCGATCAACACGGCAAGTTCATTGTTTATTTGAACATCCTCCGCAAGGCAAGCCAACGAAAAACAACTCAAAGATACCCAATAAATCAGCAAGATAATTTTATTTATTTTGAACATTGGCACATTTTGAAACTCACTTTGATTATTACACAATATTATTTGCCCTGAATAGTGACGAGATTCTTATAAATCTTTCCATCCTTCATAATTACGAGAAAATTCTTTTCAGGATCGGCCACTAATTCGAGGTTGGTGATCGGGTCGCCATCGACCAGTAGCAGATCGGCGAGAGCATTCACTTCAACAACACCTTGCTTGCCTGGATATGGGTTACGTAGGCCCGAGAGTCCGAGTAACTCTGCGTTGTCATGAGTTACTAATTTAAGCACTTCAGCCGGTGTTAACCAAGTTTTCAACTTGATGATATCGGTATTTTGGTTTTTATTTTGGGCGGGATTAAACATAAAATCTGTTCCCCAGGCCAGTTTAACCTTGTATTTTTGTGCCCATTTGAAAGCATTATCTGTGCCTTCAACAACGGTGTGTTTCTTAGCTTTCACTTCCGGATTTGCGGTAGGCGGAGCTTCATCAAGCGCTTGGAGGCTAAGCCAGATACCCTTTTCACCAAGTAATTTCATGGTCGCTTCATCGAGCAATTGCCCATGTTCGATACATTTCACACCGGCCTCGATAGCCCGCCCGACGGCTTTTGGTGTATACGCATGAACGGTGACATAGGTTCCCCAATCATCAGCCGCCTCAACAGCCGCTTTCATTTCGTCCAGGGTATATTGTGCAACATCCAGCGGATCGTATGCAGAGGCTGCACCACCGCCTGCCATGACTTTAATCTGGCTCGCACCGGCGCGTAAATCCTCACGCGTGGCCGTTAATACTTCATCACGACCATCGGCAATAAAGCCGATTCCCATCAACTCCCCCCTGGTTATTTGACCACCAAAGCGACGAGAACGATCACTTGGCATCCGAAAATCTCCATGCCCGGAAGTCTGCGAAATCATCGCGCCACTTGGATAAATGCGAGGGCCTAATGTTTTTCCGGAATCAATCGACCGTTTTATACCAAATACCGGGCCACCTACATCCCGAGCCGCCGTAAACCCTCGGAGTAACATCAGTTTCGCTTCTTCGCTTGCCTTTTTCTCCAGTGATTCAAAGCTTGCCTTAGGGTTGAGCAAAGCGGCTTGGCTGTTAGCACTCATAAAGATATGCACATGGTTATCGATCAGTCCAGGCATCAATGTGCGACCATTACCTTGAATCGTGGTTACCGCTGTTTCAGAGGGCACGGCAATAGGCGCAGTAGAAATAGCTTTGATGACATTACCCTCTATCAAAACATTCGACGGCGCCGAAAGCTGGTCAGAGGTACCGGTAAAAATGCGAACATTTTCGAAAACCACCCCGGAGAGTTGAGGCTGTTGCGTTTGGGGCTGAGTTTGAGCATTTGCGGCACTAAGGATGAACATTGAGCCCAATAATGTCGTGAAAAGAGAAAATTGCATCTTATTTCCTTGGGTAAGGTTAGGAATGGGCACTAAATAACTCAGGTTATCTATCACAACGCGTTGATTTCAGAAATGCAGGAGCCGCAATTCGTTCCAGCTTTAAGGCATACTCCTACTTCCTAGTGAGTTTTAAGACATTTTTCTTTTATCGCAGTTTTGATCGATTTTTCATCGACATTAAAACAAGCACAAATAATAGCACCAATCTCTGCTGAACCCATAGACGGTTCTCCGGTCCATAGGCTCAACCGCTCGAATTTATCGATTGCGAGCTTTGCAAATAAACTACTCAGTCACCCCCGCTCGAGTAAGACATGTCCGCTTGGTAAACAACCTAAAATGAATGGATTATTTATCTTACTCCCCCAAAGCCTTCGATTAAGTAGCGTATATTCCGAAAACATCGCATATTCTTCAAGCATCGGTCTGCCCTCATGAACATCTCCAATAACATGCCTTGTAACAGATTGATTATTAATTTTTTGACGAATCGCTCTTATTCTCAGACAGGCTTCTGTTCACCGTCGGATGCGGAAAAACGGATGCCCGGTGGTGTGAGAAAGGTAACCGCCGCAATCCAATTAACCCGATCCGCAGTCAATAGATTATGAGCAAGATAATGCCAACGCAACCGCTTGGCGCTCCTGCAAATTTTCCGATAACAGTAAACGACGTAAGTGCGGCAGTTCAGAATTCGGAATAAATGGTCCGACACAGCGCCACAAGTCAATTGGTACTTGACGACCTGCCGCCCAGCGTTCATGCGCAAAATCAAATAAGGTATTCGCTAAATCTTGGTTAAGCCGCTGATCCAAGCTATAAACAGGTGCGATAGGACATTCGATAAACAGCGCCTTTAAAATCATGTTGTTCCAGCGCTGCGTTTCAAAGTAGCCGAATGGATAGGGATTATTGTGAATGATCGCCTCGAACACCGGTCGTATGTTAGTGCGCAGACCTTCACCCACTATGGGTTCCAGCGCCTCTGGTTCTGGATATACCGGTAAGCCTCGATACAGCGAGATAGCTTCAGATACGTCTGCGGTTTGTAACAGCACACTAAAACGAGCGGCAAATTCCAGTGCTTGATAGGGCAGCTCGACGAGCAACAGAATTCTCGCCAAATCAACTAAACTCCAAGTATTGGGCTGCCAACCAGCGATACAGGCTTCAGCACTGAGTAGATCTTGTGCAGATAAGTTTAATATTTCCTTGCCAAAGCGCCTGGATATCAAGCTGAAGCCGGTATTGAACGCTTGAGCGTTCGGTTTGGTGCGCAATAACGAAACTTGCTGCTCAAACCATAGCGTATGATTGCGGTCGCTCTGACGACATAACCAATTTCTCAATAACACCAATACTTGTTGTTGCTTTGATTCATCATTCATTGTTGATTTTTTACCATCCATAATAGTGAAGAGCAATTATTCATTATTACCGGGCAAACCTTGCCAGACAAGCGTTCATTACCGGGATATTGATGTGATTGACTTCCACGCATCTGCCTATCTCTTGCAGCAAAGGAATCGTCAATTCACCCCCGAGATGTTCACGAAACTCCTCCAAAGCCGACAGTGGATCGATTTGAGCAAGTGCCGGATGATGAAGGTTGAAACCCAGCGTTTCCAACAAGGTGAGGATTTTTTCCAAGTCAGATTCAGCGAGCAAGCCCATGCGATGCGCATAACTTGAATCTATCGCAATACCGACCGCAACAGCTTCACCATGCCGAAGGCCGCTGCCGTTGAATTGTTCAAGTTTATGTGCGACCCAGTGTCCAAAATCTAAAGGTCTCGACGAGCCACTTTCGAATGGATCGCCACTGGAGGCAATGTGCTGAATATGCAGTTCCGCGCATCGATAAATCATTTGATGCATGCTTAACGGATTGAAATCAGCAAGACTGTGCCGCATCTGATAGAGCGATTCGAAAAAATCCTGGTCCCGAATCAGCGCGACCTTAACTGCCTCAGCAATTCCTGCCCGCCGGTCTCGCTCGGATAGCGTTTCGATAAAGACGCTATCGTTAATTACGGCGAACGGCGGAGTAAATGTACCGATAAAATTTTTCCGGCCAAATGCATTAATGCCATTTTTGACGCCTACCCCGGCATCATTCTGCGCCAACACAGTGGTCGGCACCCGGATCAGGCGGATTCCGCGATGAGCGGTCGCCGCAGCGAAACCCACCGCATCAAGGAGCGCTCCACCGCCAATGGCAATAATGAAGGAATGACGACAAAGTTTGTAATGGTCGACTAAGGCATGAATTTTTTGCACGTTTGCGTAATCATTCTTACAGCTTTCGCCACCGCAGATTTGCAAGGGTGGCTCGACTAGCTGCATGATTTGCTTGTGGGTTTCGCTATAGCGGTCGATGTCGGCTATTACGTTAGGATTGGTTCGAATCACCTCGTTATCGATCACGATCAGCACTTGATTGAGCGATCGATTACCTTGAGCAATGATGTCAAGTAAGGCAACATTTTGAGGGTCGAAAACCTCACGCGTAAAAATGATCGGAAAAGTGTAATTTACGGTGAATTGTTGATGAATTATGGGTTGCATCTACTGATTTAATCATGAATGTCATAGTCCGTTTTACGGACATTCAAAGTATTAGAAAGTCGGCAAACTACTACCGCTCCCTCACGATGCAAGCACTGTCGTATTCTGCCCAACGCTTACTAGCGTGAGAATATCATGTATTGATGCTTTTTAGTCCAGGCGTAAGGTGATAAAGCTGCATTATTCCTACTCACCCTCAGGGAGAGGGAAAGATGCCGCTTTATTTCCTTTGTTATCTATAATCCTAAAAAGCTCTTTTTAGGGTAATGAACCGCTTCGATTTACTAGATTTTTGAACATTCATGATAAATTCGCTTGATGAACAGCGCCAAGATGGCTTCACCTTGCTGCGCTTCCACAGTTCGAGAATCATAGTTGAAGGTAATCACCATGCGTCCATCATAAGAGGCTATGCCAAATGCGCCGTGGGTATAGGCTCTGAACGGTGGCAGCAATTCGATGCGTTCGACAAGCATGTCGGCGGCCTGTACTTTGCCCTGGGCATTTAATAACGGCGAATCCGCCAGCGGTAAACCCAAATTACTGGTATTCACCGTCACTAAACACTTTGAAAATAAAGGTCTGGGTTTTAAGAGTTGTTGAATTCCGCCATTGATCCTGCCTAAAAAGCGGGCAAATCGAATAAAGGTCAGGCCCATGAGATTTTGTTTTACGTACTGGGTCTCTTCGGTCAAACTGGTGAACAGCTTACTCGGGTTAGAAAGGATATCCCCTGCTCTGTCTATAAAATACATGCTCAACACATTGGCCGGGGGAATCAGATCATCCTCGGTTTTTTTACGTAAATTAACCGCCATTCCGACTCGAATACGCACACTTTTGCCTTTCGAATGATGGGTGCGATTCCATTCTTCCAGAGTTAAAAACAAGCACCACAGGAGAAAATCGTTGATGGTGCCTTGTTGATTTTTAGCAGCCGCTTTAAGCGTTTTGAATTCTGCCGCCGAAAATTCATGCCATGCCGAGCTTGGTGATTGGATAGCTTCTGGATTAATCAAGGTCTTACCTAAACATAAAGAGCGCGGTTGATACAGCAACATTTTGGCAATATATTTAAAATCAATGAACCGGCGTTTTTTCAAACTTTCCGGCGTTTGGTGAAATTCATCTCGACGCCGCAAGGTTTCCTGCACGATTGGGCGAAGTTTCGCTTCGTGTTCAGCCAAGCCATTTATTTGTTGGTCATAATAGGCCAGGATGTCCTCAATAAACATCCGCGACCCGGTAGCATCCACACAAGAATGATGGGTTTGCAGAAGCAAAACGGTTTGTTGCTGCGCTTCTCGTAGAAACAACCGAAACCCGTATTCTTTAGTTAAATCGAAGCCCGAGCTTTCAGGGTTGGGATACCTGTAGGGCTCTTGATCGGCGACCCATTGGATAAACGGTTGATATTCGGCAGGCGTCCAATAAACATCTTTGGCTTTGCCTTTAACATTTCCGACGATAATTGAGCGGAGCAATAGCGAACGTTGCAGCGCTTTCTTGACCGCCTGTTCAAATTGGCCATGGTTAAAAAGCCCGGTCAGCGTGACACGAGTATAGAAAATTCCGGGATAATCCGAGGTATCGTCATTAAGAAAATAATGTTCAAACGCGCCAACCGGTAATTTGTCGAACTGGTGATTAGAGAGATTATTCATAGCGTTCTCCTCGGTTGGTTAAGGACCTTGATTTAATAATTCCAAAATAATCGGGTAAACCTGAGCGATTTGTTGATATTTATGTTCAGGTTCAATCAGATCGTGCGGCAAATTGCTATCGACTGGAAATTCATATTTTTGAACATTGCCGCCATGTTCCTGCCAATGCCTAATGATCAATTCGCTGTCTTCATTGCGCACCACATTATCGATAGGATTGATCGCAACAATAATGGATCGAGCGCTGGGTTTACTATACTGGGCGGCTTTTTTAACAATAATACCCAAACGTAACAAGGTGTTAATCGAGTGCGTCGAATAACCCAGATAGATATGTTTGGGTAATCGAGTTTGCTCTTTTAGTCTGGGATTCCAGTATTGAAATTTATTTTTTAATAACGGAATCATCCGTGCATAAAAACCGTGTAATTTTTTGGGAATTTTATAGATGCCAAAAGCGCCCGACAGGATTAACACTTTGTCGACATCAGCTCGGTTCTGCGCCACCCAGGCCGCAATTAGTCCCCCCGTCGAGATACCGCAGACTTTAATGTTCTCACCCAAGCCACCGGCAATATCGATCGCTTGATCACCGAGCGTCGTCAATGTTTCGAGGGTCATCTGGGCGGTCGTAAGGGTTTTTCTATCCTTTAAACCATGAAATGGCAAACGGGTGATTAGAACATTGTCGCCTTGTTGATAAAATTGATCGGCTAAGAGATCGAATTGATGCGGGCAACTAGTAAAACCGTGAAAAATCACGATTACATTTGATACTTTTCGTCCATGCGTTAAAAGCCGGGTCCCACATTCATCATGCAGATCCTCTTGCTGTTCATTAATCCACCATTGCTGCACGCGCTCAACAGCATCGTCATAATGGGATAACGGCGATGATTGATAGGCTTGATGATGCTCGATGAACCACCAATGTCGAAGCCTTTTTACCAATGAAAATTCATATTGCATAATCCGCTTTGCCGCTCTTAAATCAATAAAAACAAGTGGGCCACAGTTATTAGGATTCCCGAATATCCGGCAATAATTTGTCCAACGATTTCGGCAACCACCAGTTTTTATCGCCCATTAACTTCATCGACGCCGGCACCACCACCAACCTTACAATCGTCATATCAATCAAGATCGCAGCGGCGAGTACCAAACCAAGCTCTTTGGTGACCAGAACTTTGGTGAACGCGAACGATCCGAACACGACAATCATGATCAAACCCGCCGTGGTAATGACTTTCGCGGAATCCTGGACCCCTAAAGCAACCGACTCTTCATTATTGGCACCATGGGAAAAATACTCCCGAATTCGACTCATCAAAAACACTTCATAGTCGGTACTCAAGCCATATAAAATCGCAAAACCGATGATCGGCGTATAAAAGGTGATCGAATTGAAGATTTCTGTCCCGAGCACACTGCTCGCAAAACCGTATTGAAAGACCATGACCAATACGCCAAAGCTGGCAAACAGCGATAGCAGGTTGGTAATTACCGCTTTTAGCGGAATAATAATGGTCTTTAACAGAATAAGCAGGGTCAAAAAATTTACCAACAAGGTAATCACAAAATACATCGGCGCTTGATCATCGACCACCGTACCGAAATCGTAGTGCATGGCGGGCGCGCCTCCGACATAGACTTGCGCGTCGCTTAACGTCGGAGCCCATTGCTTGACATTGGCGCGAATGGTTTCAAGTAAGGCGACCGTGTCGGGATTAACTTCATTTTCTTTAGAAAAAACATAAATGACCGTCGTGCTATTTTTGGCATCGATATCGACCATATGTTTTGCCACGCGATAATAATCGGGGTTCGCGGCGACCGAGGCATGAGACAGCGATTGAGCCCACTTCAAAGAGAAATTCGGAATAATGCTCATCAGTGAACGGACGCCCTCAACGCGAGGATCCTGGGCAATTTTTTGATGCAATTCGTACAGCCCACCCATCACATTTTTATCCCAGATTTCGTTATCATGCGTGGTGATTGCAATCATGATCGGCCCGATAGTGCCTTTACCGTATTTTTCGGCCAGAATATCACCGCCATGACGCGATTCTACCGAAGCCGGTATCGCCTCTAGCGTAACCCCGCGCCGATTCATGTCAGTGATCGGATAAGCCAATATAAATAGCACCGCCAAGCCAATCAACAGACTTTGCCAGGGATCAGCCATGATTTTATAGGTAAAGTTTTTCCAGAATTGATTGAGGTTCGGTCTAAGCGGATTTGCTTGATATTTCAGCGCTATTGAGGGGCCAATAAATGACAGAATCAGCGGCATCAGCATCAGTGCCGTAAAAACCGCCACCAAGGCCGACAATGAAATCGCCATGGCAATAGAACGGATAATCATCACCGGAAACAAGCTCCAGACAATCATCGTAAAAAACAAGGTCAGCCCCGAGAGCAGAATCGAGCGTCCGGCCGTATCGAGAGTTTTGGCGATGGCTTCTTTACACGGCATAACCGCTACTTCGGTTCTGAATCGATCTAGCGCAATCAATGAAAAATCGATCGTCAAACCTAAACCGATCATCGTCGAAATATTGATCGCAAAGATCGAGACATCGCTGGTGAATGCGATTGCTGCGACAATGCCTAAGGTGATCGCAATTGAAACCGCGCCGATCACGATCGGTAACAGGCCCAGGACTACACCTCTAAAGAACAAAAATAAAATCAACAGAACCAACGGAATCGAATAAACTTCAACCGCAGCGAGGTCTTGAGCGGTAGCCTGTTCAATATCATAGTTTGCAGCCAACACGCCGGTAATGGAGACTTCAAGCTCCTTTGAGCGCGCCGCCTCTCTGAAGGCGGGAGTGGCTTTTTCGATAGCTTCCTCGCTGCCTTTAAGATGCATGATCGCATATAAAGTATGATTGTCTTTGCTGACAAAATCGGGAATTCCGGTTTCGTAAAAGGTTTCGATATTGTCTACCAAGGCATTATTTTGTAGCCGTTCAAGCGAAGCGGTAACCGCATCGTGATACACCTCGTCGTACACTTTCAAGCGGTCGGAATTGAAAATGACTAACGCGGTTTTATCGGATGAAATGCCCAGTCGCTCGTACAATATTTTGGACGAGGCGTTAAATTCGGTTCCGGGGAGACTATAGCCGCCTACCTTTACCAAATCCTGGATATGCACGGTAAACAGGCCGATGATCAATACCACACCCCCCAGCCAGATCAGTGCGGCCCGAGTTTTATTTTCATACAGCATAGTAGCAATTCTATGAAAAATACTGTCCATAAAGGCTCTCCTCTAGCTAGTTTTTTTTCTAAAAAATATGGTGATCAGGGCCAACGCAATGAAAATCGCGCACAACAACAGCGCGATAAAGATTGGCGGTGTACCTGAAAACGTGGTTTCTTCACGGGCAAGTTTTGCTTTTGGCTGATGTTTCGCGCTAGCTTGCTTTGCGCCACTCACTGAAATATCCGCCTTCATCCAAGGATGCGGTAAACAGTAATAAGTGTAATCGTCTGCTTTGTCGATGGTGATGGTCTTTGATTCTCCGGAATTTAAAAAGCCGGTATCAAAAGCCCCATTATGCGCGGTCGCGGTGTGCGGCACTTTGCCCATGTTGATGAAAGTTATTTTGTCGCCGGCCTTAACGCTAATCGAAGCAGGATCATAGCCCCATTTCATGACATCCGAATCTTCGATAATTTTGACGATGACGCCCGAATCATCTTTCAAGTGATCGTAAAGAGCCCCAGCATTTGGAGCTTCAGGGGGAGCGGCCCATTCTTCACCCGAAGGATTTGCAACCTTTGGACCTACCGCCGGTTTATCTCCTAGCTTCACCTTGAGTATTTGGCCCTGACCGTCATTGGCTTGATTGCCAAAATTAGAAATATACAAATAACCTTCCTTGTCGAAGGTCATCATGGTCGGGAACACCAGATTGGTCAGGACTTCTTTGGTGGTTCCATCTTTTAGCACTTTGTGCAAGACCCCGGTATACGGTTTGTATAACAGCTTTTCATGATTGAACTGACCGGCAAACTGGAGAATGAACATGTCTCCTTCAGGGGAAAAAGCAACGTCTACGGCATTGGTAAGATTATTGATGTAGCCTTTTTGAATTTCGCCTTTAGGAGAAATTCGGTCGATAGTGCTGGTCCCCTTTAAATAAGGGGCGGGACTAAATTGGGCGATGTAAAGGTAGCCATCTTTATCCGCATCGATACCAGTGGTGACCGGTGAATTTTCGTATGCCGCAAACACTTCAATTTCGGCTTTTTTATTGACTTTGATGACGCGGTTGTAATTACCGTCAGTAATATAAATATCGGTCCCGACCGCAACCATATCGTAAGGATTGCCAATATGGGCATCGCCGTTGCTGGCTGGCGGTGGATTCTTGCTGTTGAAATCACCAATGTCGGCGAAAACTTCCAGTTTACCGTTAACGATCTTATACAGTTTCGGAACTTCTGTCGCATGTAAGGCCGGAGCATAAAAGACTTCTCCGTTGACTAAAGCCAGTGCGGAAGGCCCGAGCATTTCCCGTCCGCCATAAAGACCCATATTAGGCAGGTTATTGATAAAATCATGGCGTTTACCGTCGCTGATAAGCGAAATTCTGCCGGTATCGCCAAGCGGAGCAACCCCGTATGCGGCAGGAAGCGGTATCGTTACCTTCCCCGGTTTCCCAGATTCGGCGACGTATAATTTACCGTTCTTATCAAATACCATCGCTTTGGGATTAATCAGACCCTCGGCAATTATTTCATAAGTCGTTTCAGTTTCAGCCAAGCCATTTTGTAAAAAACCCAGGCAGAATAACAACAATAGGGTAGATAAATTCGAAACAACTGAATTTTTTTCTGAATCAATAAAGAGTTTTCTTTTCATAAGGTTGCCAGATAGATTAACGGTGTTACTTAGCTTAAAAAATTATCCTGCAATACTTTAGGTATTGATCAAGACTGCGTATTAGTTATTAAAATGTATTGCCGAGGTTTAATCACCGCGAATATATCGCTGACAGAAACTGGTCAGCAACGCTCCGGCGACCCCCAATGCCAGCCAGGGCCATGCAACTAATAATCCCAACGCCGCGCCATCTAATACTGAGATACCTGCCAGCATTGCAGGAATCCGAGAACCCAGATCAGTCGCAGTGCTTGAGTTTTCATATCTTGCGACCAAACTAAGCGCAATTACGTAGCAAAATTGCAGACTCCCCAACAGCAGAATGAATTGAGAAAGTTCATTCGTCAACGCCAACGAAACATTGACAAAAATCAGGGCGCGACAGGATGCCATCAGTAAAACGCTCCAAGCGCTTTGCTTGTGATACAGATCATAAGCGACAATCGTGACAATCAATGCAATACCCGCTAGCGCTCCACTCAGATAAGGCGTACCGAAAAACAATAATCCCAAGCCAATCCCAAACATAATCATGGCCATGCTCAACGCGGCACGCTCAGATATTCGCCCCGATGGAATCGGTCGCTGCGGACGATGGATTCGATCATATTCGATATCGCACCAGTCATTGAGCGTCATGCCTGCGATATAAAAACAGGAGTTCGCCAACAGCAGCCTCCAAAATATCTCAGGCAGTGATCCGGTCGCCAGAACACATGCCGCAATCACGTTGGTCCAAACCGTAGGAAGATTGCTTACCCGCCAAATTTCCAAATAGGCCTTGAGGGTGGTGTTCATCAATTAGTCCGAGAACAGGTGACGCAAGATCAGCTTATACACATCGACTGCCGCTAGTGCATCGTTTTCCATTAATTGCGGTTCAGTGCTGATAAGCAGCGGGCCGTCATCGGGATGAACGACCATAGCCCCATGAGAACCCTTGACCAGACTCGGATCGAGTGGAATCACATCCATCAGATAACGCAAACCGAGCTGTTTTTTAGCCAGAATACTTGCGATCTTTAGCTTCGGGAAACGAATCGCTCGGTCGATAAAAAGTTCGCACGGATCATATCCGGGCTTGGCGTGAATATTAACGGTCCGAGCATAATCGGGCGCAAGATTGTCATCGAGCCACCAGTAATAGCTAAACCAACTATCGACCGAAGCCAACAATACGATGTCGCCGGAACGCTCGTGATCTAAACCAAAGGCCGGTTTAGTTTCATGATCCAGCACATGGTTGACACCAGGGTGAGCTAAGAACAATTCGCGCACTCGCGAAATATCACGCGGGTCTTTAACATAGATATGGCAAATCTGATGGTCAGCAACAGCAAAGGCCCGGCTTGAACCCGGATCAAGATATTCCCGGCCGAGATCCACTTTAAGCGAGATCAAACCAGCCTCGCGCAGTATCCGGTTCGGATGAATCACTCGCTTGACCGGGCTGATGCCATACTCGGAAAGCAGCATGATCCGGCAACCCTGTTCCTTGAAAAAATCGATCAATTGCCCACCGAGTGCATCGACATCGGCTAAATCGCTATCGATACTTCCAAGAGGGCCGTGCTTTTGCAAACAGTAGTCCAAATGCGGCAAATAGATCAACTGTAACGTCGGGCGATGTTGGCTCTCAATTGCCATAGCGGCTTTTGCAATCCATTGGCTCGAGGCAATTGAAGTGCTTGGCCCCCAGAAATGGAACAGCGGAAACTGCCCGAACTCACGATTAAATTGATCGCGCAGCTCTGGCGGCCAGCTGTAGCAGTCCGGAATTTTTTGGCCATCCGCGCTATATAACGGTCTGGGCGTAATGGTAAAGTCGGCGTCGGTATTCATCGCATACCACCAAAAGGTATTGGCAACCGTGAAGGCAGAATTACGACGCCGGGCTTCGTGCCAAATTTTATCCCCTTGAATCAACCGATTCGATTGCCGCCAAAACAACACTTCCCCGAGCTTACGAAAATACCAGCCATTGCCTACGATGCCGTGACTGTTGGGTAAACGTCCGGTTAAATAGGTTGCCTGCATCGAACAGGTGACCGCAGGCAAAATGCTCTGGATAGTCACACTTTCAGACAGCATGGCTGAAAGCCGAGGCGTATTCCCCCTTTGTAGTAAACGTCGGCTAAGCCCAACGACATTAATGACAACGCATCGTTTCACAAAGCCGACTCTCTAGCCATTTTAATTCTCTGACGATCGAATCGGAAACTGATCCAGTTCGCAGTTCCGCTGGGAGTACATCCCAGGTATAAGTTTCGACCTCCAGAAGCTGACTTTTGGCTAATAAGGGTAAAATTTTTTCCAGAAACGAACGTGTCGTTCGATATTCGCTCATCTGGTCAATAAAAATCGGGACGTGAAAATGACAACGCCATTCATCGCCCGAAACCCTAACATGCTCTGCTTGAGCCACCGACAAATCAAGGTAGCGGGAGATTTTACCGTTACGCGCCTTAATGACCACCTGATGCAAATAACGTGGCTCATCAAACTGATCGAGTAGAGTAGGACTAGGATCAAGCAAACTAAGCGCTGAAGACACTTGCACCTTAGCAATTCGAATGCCGGCATCGCTCAGGAGTTTAAGTGAATCGGCGGGGTCTTCGAACTCAACCGCTTGATGACAGCAATCATAACAAATGCCGATCACTGCTTGCAGTTCCGCCGGTAAAGCCAAAACCTCAAAGAAACGACACACTTCCTCTGTCGTTTCGAGAAAGCAAGCCGGTTCAGGTTCCAAAGCCAGAATAATTTCCTTACCCCGGCTATTTTTGAGTTGGATCAGGTGCTCAAGAACTGAGGTAAGCTGGCGTTTAATCAGCGGCAGGTCTTGCCAATTTAGGTTTGCTTTAAATCCAATGGGAACCGTGGAGATAGAACCCTGTAATCCTGGCGGCAACCATTCTGCCAGTAAATTGGCAAGGCTAATCGTGTATTTGACTCGCTCAGGACTGCGCCAATCCGGCAAATACACCTGCTCTTTGATTCGTTCCTGATGAAAGGAACCATAAGAAAAACCGTTCAAGGTCGGCACAAAGCAGTTATGTTGCTTCATCCAGTTTATAAATCTTCGAGATTGTGCTTTATCGCCTTCCAGTTGCAAGGCCGCTTGTTGTGAAAGACGTAAGCCAATCGGAAAATCGCGTTCCGGTGAAACTTTGGCTTTGATTTCGGGGATATGCCATTGAAGAGCCAGCAGGGTTTGATGCCAGTCATCACTCGGATGGATGTTGGTACAGTATGTAATCAACTGATCTGACAGTTCGGACATGATACAAACCCTTGGCTTAGCTCAGAATTAAGCGTCTATGCTCGGCGGGATCTAAAGGTTCATCGCTGAACGTGGCGATCGAGCCGAGCTATTACTCGATGATAAGGTCATCTTTTGGACGAACTTTTCTCTGAGTTTCCACAACCGGCTCACGACCGCCACGCAGGATAGAACTCCCTTCGAATAAGGTGCGTTGATCAATCAACGGTTGATTGAGCCAATCTTCTTCATGCAATTGCCCACTCTGCCCGTAAGCCTCCAAAGCATTTTGATAGCAGACTAAGCGCACACTCTGTGGGTCAATACCGCGCTGCAAAGCTAATTTTGCGGTTTTTGCGACGGCCAAAGGTTCAGAAATTCCCCAGTCACAGGCCGAATCAACAATAATGCGATCAGCTCCGTATTCATGGAGAATATCGACCATGCGCATATTACCCATTTTTGTGCTTGGATAAATCGAAAACGCCGCCCAAAACCCTCGATCCAGCACCTCTCTGACAGTTTCTTCGTTGTTATGGTCAACAATGACTTTACTAGGTTCTAACCCATGTTCGATACAAACGTCCATCGAACGCGATGTGCCTTTTTTCTTATCACGATGCGGAGTATGGATCATAACCGGCAAATCCAGTTCCTTAGCTAACTCCAGTTGAAGTCTGAAATACTTGTCTTCCAAGACAGTTTGTTCATCGTAACCAATCTCACCAATCGCCACGACGCCCTCTTTCAACGCAAAGCGGGGAATAAGTTCCATAACTGCTTCTGCGAGCGGTTCATTGTTGGCTTCTTTAGAATTAAGACCGATGGTACAGTAATGACATATTCCGAACTGACTGGCTCTATAGCGTTCAAAACCAACCAGTGACGACAGGTAATCCAAATAGGAACCGGGATTGGTGCGCGGCTGACCGAGCCAAAACGCTGGTTCGATCACTGCGACAATACCCGACGCCGCCATGGCCTCATAGTCATCAGTGGTGCGAGAGATCATATGAGCATGTGGATCGATGAACATCATTGTTGTGATATCTCTACTACGAATTAACGAATAGCGTGTTTGATGGAACGTGTCATTTCTGAAAGCCCGGCCGAATAATTACATGCAGTGGTGGCAGAGCGACTTAGATACTTTATGGCACACTCATCGCTAAGATACTTACTCATCCAAGGCGATCTTGACATTGAGCTCCAGACCCACCGGAAGTTGTATCGGCTGTTCAGGCTCAATAAACACCTGAATCACGTCAATATCCTTGCGCTCAGTCGCTGATTTAGTAAAAACCGTTTTTTTACCCATAATTTGTTTCACCAAACTGATGTGGGCTGGAACTTCACGATTTCCCAAACCTCTACCGAATAAGACTGCTTTTTGGCCATTACGCAATTGAAGCGCATAGTTCTCGTCAATTTCAGCGCGAACCAGCAACTTTGAAATATCGCCTAACAAGATAACCGGCTCAGGACTACCAGCGACATAAGTAGATTCGCCAACGTAGTGAATAATTTCCAACACAGTTCCATCAATGGGTGCAATCAGCCGAGTTTGCGCAAGATGCTGTTGTGCAGCTAATAAATTGGCTTCAGCGACACTCACTTGCTGTTGGCTTGCCTGCCGATCTACATCACGCACTGAATGAATCAAATTTTGAACTTCGGATTGCAAACGAAGATTTTCAGTACGTTTTAAACTGACGTTAGTTTCGGCCAAATCGTAATCTTCTTCAGTCGCAAACTTTTTCTGTTCCAGCTGGCTAATCCGTTTCAACTTACGATTGGCAAATTCGGTTTCTAATAGCGCAGATTTTTGCGCATGCTTTTTAGCTTCAATTTCGAAAGGATTTATTCCGGCGATGGTTTTCTGATAATTGGCTTTTGCAGCCTGAAGCTGGTTTTCTGCAACTTTAACCGCCACTTGTTCTTCAACATTGTTTTGTTGCGACAAGATCTCACCGGCTTTAACGCTCTGTCCAAGTTTAACCTTGAGTTCTTCGATAATACCAGGATTTTTAAACGCAAGTCTACGCACTTCAGAGGCTGGCTCGGTATAACCGATACCTTGTATCCAATGCGGTGACCCATCCGATGGCTGAGCGCAGACCACACTGGACAGTAAACTCAAAACCACAGCCGGAAATTGACGGACAAAATAATTCATATTCACTTCTCTGTTGGATTCTACACTGTATTATTTGACATTCTGTTTAACTTGCACAATTCCATTTTCGATTGCCAAAATTCTGTCAAAAAGTGGCAACATCCGAACATCATGCGTTACAACCACCAACACCGCTTGCTCGACCCGAGCCTGATCCAACAAGAGTTCTACGACTGTCTGGCCGTTGTGCCAGTCCAACGCTGCGGTCGGCTCATCCGCCAAAACAATAGAGGGTCTATGCAACAGCGCGCGAGCAATCGCCACCCGCTGCCGCTGCCCACCACTCAGCTGTGAAGGGAATTTTGGGGCCATAGCGACCAGTTGTAAGCGTTCAATTAACAGTTGAATACGCTGCTCAATGTCATCAGCTTGCATACCGGTATTTCGCGCGAAGACCACTAGGTTTTCTTTGATGGTCAAGAACGGTAATAATTGGGCATGCTGAAATATGAAACCCAATTTTAATCGTCTCACTTCAGTCAAGCTACTTTTGTCTTTAAAATTAACCGCTTCGGAATTAATGATCAGCTCACCCTCACTAGGCGCTAATAAACAGCCCAAAATGGAAAGCAAAGTGGTTTTACCGGAACCTGAGGGGCCAATCAATACCGAAGCTTGGCCTTTTTGAAAGGTCAAATCAACCCGAGACAAGACCTGTTCTTTCTGCTCGCCCTCACCGTAGGATTTCGAGATTCCCTGACAAACTAATACGTCGCTGCTCATCCGTGGAACACCATTACTGGATCAAGTTTAAATATTGCGCGGATCGAAAACCAAGAGGCCCCTATGCAACATAATAGAAAGAATATTATTAACGCAATCGACACGTAATTGGTTGTTTCAAGCGGTATCGGAGAGGTAGCAGAAGCGTTGCTCGCGACACCGAATAGCACGGCTCCCAGAGAGATCCCCAAGCCACCTAAACAAAAACTCTGACTCAAAATAATGGACCGTAAGGTCTTATGATGAAAACCGAGCGCCAACAAAGTCGCATAATTGGGCAAATGATCCTGGGTGATCGCAAACAGGGTCTGACTCATGATCACCGCGCCCACCAGCATACCCAAGGCAGCGGTAATAATCACGGTTATGCCAATTCCGGTTTCCAACATCCAATATTTGACGGAACGTTCGGCAAACTCGGAACTGGTTAACGCTTCCACATTTGAGACCGATTGATTAATGAGGTCACGTACTTTCATAGGATCTTCACCCTCCGCTACTCTGGCAAGCACATACGAAATTTCATCATCTCGATAGTAAGGCGTGTATTTCTGCGCGTTTCTGATCGAGGTAAACACAAACGGCGCAGCCGTAAAAGTCCGCACTCCACGAGAGAACCCGCCCATAATGACTCGATGGCCTTGAATTTCAGCTTCATCACCGACTTTCCACACCCCAAGCATATCGCCGTAAAGTTCATCAACGACCACGGTATCGGGTTGACGAGTAATTTCAATACTACCGCTGGCAAACTCCCAAGGGCCTCCAGTAAAACTGTCGTCTAAGCCAATCACTTCAACGTTGATTCGTTTACCTTGCGGATGATGCCAAGTCGCCCAGCCAATTAACATGCTTTCAGCCCACTTGACACCCGGAACACTACTGACCTGCTGGACACGATGTCGAGGTATCGCAGTACCGTAATCGAAAGTGCGTGTTTCTTTCGCCATCACCCAGAGATCAGCGCCGGCATGATTGATAATCGCACTGTTGGTATTGACCCAACCTACCAACAAACCAATCTGAGCCGCGGCAAGAAAAAAAGCCATCGAAATCCCGGTCACTGTCATAAAAAAACGCAGTTTATTATGGGATAACATCTTTATAGCAACAGGCAAAATAACCGCATTCATGAAATTATTCAGCTTCCTTAACATTAATATTAGCTAATAACACCTGGAAGATGTTATCTACAAATCCGATCACCTATTCACTCAGACACCGCTAGATGCTTCGTGAATATAGATTGGGACGAGATGAATAACGTGCACTTCAATGTCATGAAAACTTATTTGTTTAAGTTTCATTAACCAATGCTTTAATTTTAAATTGCATAAGCCTCAAAACGAGATTCGATACCAAAATAAATTCTTACAAATAAATTATCTACCAATAAATAATAGCTAATCATCTTTAACGTTAATAAATTTTATTAAACCGTTATTAATAATCACTAAGCATCAATAATTATTTAGCCGCTAACCAATAATTAATTTGTTGTAAATCATTTTTACTAATATCACTGATTGCAAATTTCAACTTAACACGATTTACAATATAACTGTATAAGGCCTGTGAATAATTACGCTTTGCTTTGTGTAACTTGCTTACTTCGGTTATAACATCCAATATTGTTCGTTTACCGGCATCAAATCCAGTTTCCGTTGATTCCAGAGCTGACTCACCGGATTGAATCGAGGTTTTTAATGCTTCGGCTCGGCTAATGCTGGTGATCACGCCTCGATACGCATTATTGACATTTTTTTGCACTGTCCGTCGGGCAGCGTCTAATTTTTCTTTAGCCGCTTCGTATTCAAAACCCGCTTGACGAATCTTTGAACTCACCATCCCCCCTTCGAAAATTGGGACGTTAAGCTGTAAACCTATTAAATTTGAGCTACCACGAAGCCCGAACGTGCTGTTCGAATCCTGTTCTGTATGCGAGGCCAATAGATCTAATTGCGGGTAATGACCGCTTTGTTGTATCTCAATCGCTTTTCTAGCGACTTCAAGTTCGTTGGACAGGGCAATAATATTCAAATTGTTACTATCTGCTAATCGCTCCCACTCGCTAACATTAACGGGATTTGGCTTAATCAACTCAGGTTTTTTGTCCAATTTTTTCAAGTCGGTCAGCTGAATACCGACTATTTCAACTAAGGTTTGACGTTCATCGGCAAGCAGGTTTTCGGCAGAAATTTCATCGGCAAGGATACCATCATAAGCTGCTTGAGCTTCTTGTATGTCTGCCACGATACCAAGACCAGCCTTATGTTTTTCGGTTGCTTGCTCCAACTTCCGCGCAACGACTTTTTTCTCATCGGCAAGAAATTTTAAATCATCCTCAGCGGCTAATACTTTGAAATAAGCTTCAACGACTTTTAAAGTGGTATTTTGCTTTACCAATTCATAATTAGCGATTGCTCCGGCAATTTGATTATCTGCCTGATTTAATTGTATCCAATAATCATAATGAATTATGGGGGCTTTTAATTGCAAAGCAAAACCACTTGCCCAATAATTCTGATTACCAATGCCTATAAAATTTTCCTGTCTATTCTCAAGATAACCTTTATTACCTATTAATGTTGCTGAAAGAGTAGGCAGTAATCTTGCCAAGCCTTGATCGTCCATTTCATTAATAGCATTTTGTGTCGCATAAGCCTGCTTTAATACTGGATCATTATCCATGGCGAGTTGATAGACCGCTAATAAATCTTCAGCCGCACTTGTATTAACAAGCCCTAAAAACATAATATAGGCTAGTATGCAGTTCCGAGAATATTTGCAAATTATTATTACATAAAAATTTACTTTGTAAACAAACTTTGTAAACATTGATTTTCTCGCTTTTTGGACTCAATTAAATATAGCATAAGTAAATTTCAAAAGACCATATATTTTGGCTGATTAAGTTCTAGTATTAATCGATGATAAACCAACAATGCATTTTTTACATATATATCATCAGTCAATGTTGCCAACCATAATATCAATCGATGCAAAACCTTATTAGTCACTATTCAGAACCGTTCATTAAATTCCTTCTCCCAAAAGAGGGATAAAATAGAGGGTCTAAATAATTATTCACAAACAACACCGATCCATAATGATTGATCAGTTGAGTGATATTAAATTATAACTAGAAGCAATACCATCAAGCATGACTACTTTCGATGTCTAAATACTCCATAAATATCTAGCTCATCGGGCTTAAATAATTTCGAAACAATGCTTGCAATCAACCTTTAAAAGCATCATGTCTGCTTATAAACTTGTTTAAATTTGATTAATGACTTTACCAAGCCGATATAGCGCATGAAAAAAATCTTAATTTTTTCTTCAAGAGGACGAGGGGCATCATTCAAATCGAACGAAATAATATGTTTAACAGGACGACCCATCAGTACGTCAATTCCAGTACGAAGCGCCATCGCACCATATAAGACAGCTGTATAAACCACTTGCGGAAAACCTGCTTCAGGATTTGCATATTGAAACTCCATGATCTCAATAATTTCAAAAGGAAGCTTAGTAAAAGGGATAATTTTTTGCAGAAATGGCATTGGTTCTAATGTTTCAAGCTCATTTTCCAAGACTTTGGCATTAAAAACCGGCATATTCTCTTTTCGATAGTCATAGACTAAAAGCAACTGCAACCCGGCAATGTCATATCCCGAGATAACCGGGACTTTATGTTTTTTAGCGCATTTATGTAGCGCAAATTTGCATAGTATTGGCGGCTTATTGGTAACATCCACGCCGTCAAAAATAATATCCGCCCCCATCACCAAGGTTTCAACATTTGTATCGGTTATTCCGTCATCATGAACCGTAATTGAAACATATGGATTGATATCTCCGAGTCTACGCTTAAAGCTTTCTGCCTTATTGATACCCACATCCTGCAAGCGCACGCTCTGACGATTGATGTTATGAAAATCATACCCATCAGGTTCGGCCAAAATAAAATTTTCTGCGCCGATTCGAATAAGTGGCTCAATGATTGCTCCGCCAATTGAGCCACATCCAGCGACCAAAATTTTAGCTTTACGAATAACTCCCTGCTCTTCAGCAGAAATTATTCCATGATTACGCTTAATCATCTGCTGATACAGTGCTTCTCTTGGCGGTAATTTAACAACTTCCCCTGTTGTGGTTTTATATTCTGTTAATTCTTCGGACATTATTCCTCCAATCACTTACTCATCAACAATAGTTGTAAATTACAGCCAGCTGGCCTGCAAAGCTTTTTAGTTGCTCTAGTACTCAGTCAATTTAATTATGGCGGGTGTAGTTCAAAAAAAACCGTTCGTGGTGAGTTTGTCGAACCATGAACCGCAAATCCTTCGACAAGCTCAGGACGAACGGAGTATTTATAAGTACTCGACAAAACAAAATTGACTGAGTACTAGACTCTCACCGCCAGTAAATTGCAGCTCTAAAAAATTTACCCACCGCCTAGCCGATCAATCATGATGAACCGTTAACATGAGAGAGCAATTATTTGTGGTAATTAGAGTATTTATCGCGTAATTCACGTCGCAAAATCTTACTGACGTTGGATTTAGGCAACTCGTCGGCGAAAATGATTTGTTTAGGAATCTTATAATTCGTCAAACCTGTATGACAAAATGCTTTTAAGTCATGCTCGGTTAATGAAGTATCTTTTTTAACCACCACCGCAACCACTGATTCGCCAGTTTTTTCATCCGATTTCCCAAACACACCTACCTCCTCTACGCCCGGATGCTCTAGAATAAAGCTTTCGATTTCATTCGGAAAAACGTTAAAGCCGGATACTAGAATCATGTCTTTTTTACGATCGACAATTTTGATAAAACCTTTTTCATCCATGATGCCTATATCACCGGTATGAAGCCAGCCATCATCACTCAGCACTCCGGCGGATTCTTCGGGCCTTTGCCAATATCCCCGCATCACCTGAGGGCCACGAATACAGATTTCACCAATTTGACCAATTCCAAGCGCGTTCCATAAATCATCCTGGATCGAAATTTCCGTAGAGGAAATCGGTAAGCCAATCATGCCGTTGAAGCTCTCCAATTCCATCGGATTCATGCATGCCGCCGGTGATGACTCGGTTAAACCATAAGCTTCGATCAAGGTAACGCCCGTAACGGCTTTCCATTTTTCAGCCACTAATGAATGAACCGGCATACCGCCGCTCAGAGACATTTTTAGATGAGAAAAATCAAGCTTCTTAAATTCCGGATTATTTAACAATCCATTAAATAAAGTATTGACGCCAGTAATAGCCTCAAAACGAACTTTTTTTAATTCTTTGACCATGCCCTGCAAATCTCTTGGATTGGTGATCAAATAGTTCAACCATCCATGTTTCATTAATAACAGACAATTCGCAGTCAACGAAAAAATATGATAGAGAGGTAGCGCGGTAATTATGGTTCCCTTATTACCCTGAATAGAATCAGCAATCCATGCCGAACACTGAAGTATATTTGCGACCAAATTTTTGTTCGTGAGAATCGCACCTTTTGATACGCCGGTCGTTCCGCCGGTATACTGAAGCAATGCGATATCGTGATGCTCGGTTTTGACCGTTACAAAATGATGCCGTGAACCACGCTTAAGCGCCTTTTTAAAACTGGTCGCATCAGGCAGATGATATGCGGGCACCATCTTTTTTACATGCTTTGAAACCAGATTCATGATATCCGATTTCGGAAATTTCAACATATCGCCCAATTGCGTAATAATTACATGCTTAATCGAGGTGTCATCGATAATCTCAGCAAGCAAACTGCAAAAGTTTTCAACGAGGATGATAGCTTCTGCGCCGGAATCATTCATCTGATGTTTAAGTTCGCGAGCCGTATACAGCGGATTAGTGTTAACCACGACAAATCCAGCACGTAACACCGCAAAGATCGCAATCGGATACTGCAATAAATTAGGCATCATGATTGCAACGCGTGCGCCCTTCGCCAAACCAAGCTCGTCTTTAAGATATGCCGCTAATTGGTCAGTATAATTACCCAACTGCCGATAGGTAATTACCGTGCCGAAATTGGAGAAAGCGGGATGATCGGCGTAATTTTTTATACTATTATCAATAATATCTGCGACAGAATTAAATTCATCGAGCGAAATATTTTCAGGAACACCCTTTGAATAACTATTCAACCAAGGTTTTTGCATGTACTACCTCCTTAAATATGCAGCCTAATTTCTTAGTTTATATATCAAAAAGATAAAACCGCTGGTGATTAGTCCGTCAGCTTTATAAAGATTTTATGATAGTGATAATTTATTATACACATATTTTTATACAAGATACCACTAAACTTAAGAAATGCTAACGATATAGTATACCTTGAGTAAAATCAAAGCGTTTATCATGACTGAATAAACTAGTTAAGTCAATATTGTTGATACTTCAAGAATATTTTTTATCTTTATGCTTTGAAATTAAACATATTTATTTCTTAAAAAAAGACTATGCGCTTAATAATGTGTCTTTTACACTCTGCCACCGAAACAATATGACTTAATGGGGAGCAATTCACAGAACTTTTTGCTAGATGCTTATTAAATGCTTAAATAAACCTCAAAACCCATCTATTGCAATTAACAAAGCCGTTAGAATAATTGATTTACTGATTTACTTTGCTCGAACTATTTGTTTCAATTATTGAACAGGGTCATAATATATAAGTACGTAGTTTGCTTTAACTTCATTGCTTCAATATTAACCTTGAAATAATTAGGACAATAAGAAACTACGTTTAACTTACTTTTAATAATATAATTTCTCTAAGGTTATTTATCTTAATAGAGAGGGAGGCCAGATCATGTTAGCAGAATTTTTCATGCAGCTAGAAAAAGTCAAGGTCGCAAAATCTCGTGAAGAACTCGATGCGATTTATCGTTTTCGCTATGATATTTATTTTAAAGAATTACATCGAGAGATTGGCGGCGTTGACCATGATCGACAGATGGTCACTGATTCGGATGACGAAGATCCTACTAGCTTCCATCTTTACGTCGGTAATTTAGACAACATCATCGGGACCGTCAGAATAATGACTTGGAAGGCTGACCATGTCCCCGAATACGTCTTTAAAAAACTCAGCATGGGATTGTTTGATAATATTAAACAATTAAATACCGCCGAACTAGGGCGCTTTATGATTAAGCCCAGCAATAGAGGTAAATTGATATTACCTTCGATGGCAAATGGTGCTTATAATTTTATAGTGGAAGAGCAAAATATTGATTTAGCGTTCCTATATTGTCGCCCTGGCTTAGTTAACCATTATCGTCGCCTTGGCGCGCGCCCATACGGCGGAGCAATGATTGACGCGCCCGAAGGCATGGAGGTCCCTTTGGTTATGGTCGCCTCCGATTATGAATATTATAAAAAAATGAAGTCGCCACTGGCCAGTTGCGTAAAGAAACATTTTGGCCCTGGTAAAAAACCGCCTATCGATATATCTCAATATTCCCAACTCTTTGATGACGATGTAAATCCTTTACTCGCTGACAGTAAAGAAGTTTGGCTAAATATCCAAGAGCATATTCTGACTCACCCTAATAAGAAAAATTCTTTTTTAGACGCGTTATCGGATAAAACCCTTAAAAAGCTATCTGAATTTGGTTTTATTATGGATGCTCCGGCGGGTATGCTGATAACTCGCGAGGGCCATTTTGAACGTGAGATATATATTATTCTGGATGGAGTATTTGAAGTATTTCAGGGCGATACTGTACTCAGACGCTTAAGCGAGGGCGATGTTTTCGGCGAAGTCGCCTTTTTTCATGAGAGCGGCAAACGTTCGGCATCTGTTAGGGCTATCGAAGATGGTCGAATAATTACTTTACGACGTAAGTTTTTAGACAAACTTAGTGAATCCGATCCAAAAATGGCTTTAAATATCACGTTTAACTTGGCAAAAACCTTATCCACACTGCTCAGTAACCCTTAACCGATATTTTACTGATTCGCTCATTGAGGTCATTTTGGAATTACTATTTAAGAAAGATTTGGTGAAGATCAATGAAGGAAATTGATGATCAGCTAAATAAGAGCGAACGCATCAAGTTTTTATCGAACGTTGCGCCATTCTCGGAACTCAATTACTCGGAACTTGAGATATTAGCTGACGATTTTCACAGCTTTTATTTGTATAAAGGGGAACTTCTAATTGAGCAAGGCGACTTGGACGATAGTTGTTACGTGCTTCGCAAAGGTCAGCTAGAAGTTTTTCAAACCAATCATCGGGGCGAACAAGTAAAAATCAATGTGATTGAACCTGGATGCATCGTTGGTGAAATTAGTTTTTATACCGGAGAACGACGCAGCTCCTCTGTTCATGCAACTGATGACTGTGAAATTCTGCAGTTATGTAAGTCAAGTGTGCTTAAGCTTGGTAGCGAATCTGCTCTACTACATCATTTATCCGACGTTATAGCTGATCGACTTCAACGCAGTGAGTTACGTAAAGTATTATTCGTCAGCCCGTCATTTCATGAAATGAGTGACGCCGCAAAACGTGATGTGGAAACTGAATTACAACTAGTCATTTGCCATAGCGGGCATATCGTTTTCCGCGAAGGGGAATTGAGCGCTGATATTTACATCATTATCAGCGGAAGGTTATGTATTACTGACAGTATTTCCGAACCTCATCGAGTCCTTTGTGAATTGGAGCATGGCCAAACTGTCGGCGAAATTGCTATGCTAACCGGACGCCCTCGCACGGCAACAGTTCGAGCGATTCGGGATAGTTTATTAGCTAAATTATCACCTGAGGCGTTTACTCGATTGTTGCAGAAGCATCCGGTCGATATGATGAAGCAATTTGCCGGCAAACCGGTAACCCAGCTATGGCAGCAGACACTCGGCAAAGCCAAGAATCGGACGACCTTCATCAACTTGGCGATAATACCTACTGATCCCAAGGTTCAGTTAACACTATTTGTTCAGAAACTGGCTGCCAGCTTATCTTTATTGGGGCCAACGCTTCACTTAAATCAATACCTTCTGGATAATTATCTCAGTCCGCAAGGCATTGCCCAGACGCCGATGGAGGCCGCTAATAGCATTAACATTTCGCGTTGGCTTAATCATCAGGAATTGCGCTACAACTATATCCTGTATGAAGCGGATGCCACTTATACCGAGTGGACCAATCGCTGTTTACGGCAAGCAGATCGAATTCTGCTGGTTGGCGATGATGAATTATCGCCGCAACTCGGCTGTGTTGAGGCTCACATTCAAGAAAATGCAGGGTACGCGCATCTACCCAAGAGTCTGGTATTATTACATCGTACCCCGCCTTATACCGGCACCCGTCAATGGCTAGATATACGGGATGTTGAAAGCCATTATCATGTTCTATTAAATGACGAAAATGATTTTGCGAGCATTGCCCGACTACTTGCAGGAAAAGGCATCGGCTTAGTGATTAGTGGCGGTGGGGCGCGTGGCTTTGCGCATATGGGTGGTATTCGCGCCTTACGTGAAGCGGGAGTCCCTATCGATAAAATTGGTGGCACGAGTGTTGGGTCAATTGTCGGCGCCATGACAGCATTGGACTGGACCTATAGCGACATGATTGAAAAGTCTCTATGTTTCAACTATAAGCTAGACTATACTTTTCCTCTAGTATCGTTAACCACCGGCGCAAACTTTACCAAGGGCTTAAAGATGGGGCTAGGATTATCGCTAATCGAGGATTTGAGAATACCCTTTTTTTGTATCAGCACCGATCTATGCAGTTCGACTCAAAAAGTACATACCAAGGGTCCGGTCTGGAAATACGTGCGTGCCAGCGCTTCGATACCCGGCTTTTTTCCACCCATTGTTGAAGAGAATTGCGTACTGGTCGATGGTGCAATGATTAATAACATGCCTATCGATGTCATGAAAAGCAGTCATGATATCGGATGCGTAATCGCTTTTGACGTTATAGGAACCACCCAGTTGCAGAGTGGAACGCCGATTGACGGTACTTTATCCGGTTGGAAAGTGTTTATTCAGAGATACATTCCGTTCATGAAAAAAACCGATAATCTACCCCGACTTGCTCAAACCCTGATTCAGGCATCCCTCACCAAAAGCGAGGAAGCCAATAAAATGACCAAAGAGCTTGCTGATTATTATATTCAGTTTCCGGTTCAGCAATTTGGTTTACTGAAGTTCAATGACATCATTAAAATTTCGGATATAGGCTATCACTATGTGCGGGATAAAATCGTCGAGTGGCGACAGAACGACCTGTGTGAATTTCCGGCTGATAAGGATAAACCTTAACTCGACCATCAATATTCGATGTTCAAGTTTCTTAATTTTTGCAGCCTGATTCCTAGAAAATCATCCAGCTACTCGGTATTAAAAAGTGACGGTTATGCCTCTGATCCGATTAAAAAACTGCTCTAAATTCCATTTTTTGCCTTGGTACTCAATGTTAGATTCTCGTGCAACTGGCTGATCACCTGCCCATTACCAATAACCTGAAATCCTGATCCATAATGTTTACCCGATTATCAAGGCGTCGGCAAAATAGCTTTGACCTTAATCTTGGCGTGTCTTCTTATGCGAAAGGTTTTATAAATGGCGCAGTAGATACTTATGCCGCATGGGTGAACGCATAAAAAAACCGTCCATACTTCGATTGAGCTCAGCACGAACGGTTTTGTATGCGGTTAACTGCTCTGTTTATATGACCGATCTTTCCGAAACGCTAGTTATTGATAACAAGGCTTTGATTTCAGGAATGCAAGAGCCGCAATTCGTTCCGGCTTTTAGGCATGCTCCTACCTCCTGGTAAGTTTTAAGACACTTTTCCTTTATTGCAGTCTTGATCGATTTGTCATCGACATTAAAACAAGCACAAACAATAGCACCAACCTCTGCTGAGCCAATAGGCGGTTCTCCGCTTAATAGGCTAATCCGCTCGAATTTATCGATTGTGGGCTTTGCAAATAAGCGACTGAGCCAACCCCGTTCTGGTAAGACATATTGCCTTGAAACCAATAAGATACTTTGCAGTTGTTGCTCCTGAAAACTAGCCGCCCGATAAATGCCCTGAGTAGCGTCTTCGTATTCTTGCCACTCTAGTTTTGGGCAGGATGCATCATCTAATTTTTCCTTGGCCCATATCGGCCAGTGTTCAGGCAAGGTTTCGCCTGCCAGTTCGTAACGGTAGCAATTTTCCCCCTTAACTTTAACCCAATAGTCGATATCATCAAAGGCAAGCTCTGCGCGCGTCAGCACAAATCCGTACCATAACGGTGAATAAGCGCTAATTGAAACCGGAGTTTGTTTGGCTTCAGGTTGTTTCGAGATCGGATCGACCACAGGATTGACCAGCGCGCCTACTCTGCCATGAGCTGCTAATTGAGACGTCCAATGCATTGGAATAAAAAGGCTGCCAATCTGTTGGCTCTCGGTTATGTGGACGCGCGCAAGCATGCTGCCCCAACGGCTTTGAATTCTCGCCAAGCTTTCGGGTAACAATCCTAAGCGCGAGGCATCCTCAGGATGGATTTCGACGAAAGGTTCAGGTTTATGTTGATTTAATTTTGCCGCAAGCGCAGTACGGGTCATGGTATGCCATTGATCCCGGATACGCCCGGTATTCAAGGTCAACGGATAGGCCTGATCCGGCAAGTTAACCGGAGTACGAGGCGTTATGGCGATAAATTGCGCTTTACCTGAAGCGGTAAAAAATGTCGGCTTATCGAATAGGCGTTTACGGCCATCAGGATAATCCTGATTCACGGGCCATTGAATCGGTTGTAGTTTGTCATAGTCGGTTTGGCTAATATTGGCTAGGCCTGAAATATCAAAATCACGCACCCCATGTTCCAGATCGTTTTCGAAACCTGACAGAGCCGCATGTTCTCGAAAAATATCAGCTACTGATTGATAGGCAAACGCCTTGGCAAAACCCATCCGCTGGGCAATTTGGCTAATAATCCACCAATCAGGTTTCGCCATCCCAGCTGCGTTCAATAAAGCCCGTTGCCGCGAAATACGACGTTCCGAATTGGTGACGGTGCCGTCTTTTTCACTCCAGCCTTGGGCCGGCAGCAAAACATGTGCAAATGCGGAGGTGTCGGTCTGGGCGATACAATCGGACACCACGACAAAATCGCAACGCTCGAGCGCCTGTTTTACTATATCGGCGTTGGGTAAACTCACCACCGGATTAGTCCCCATAATCCAAATCGCTTTTACTTTGCCGTCGTAAACCGCATCAAAGAGTTCTACCGCTGCGTAACCGGGTTTTTGAGCAATCCTGGTGCTACCCCAAAAACGCGCGACTCGCTCAATATCGGCAGAATTACTAAAGTCCATATGCGCCGCCAATTGATTCGCAAGCCCCCCTACTTCGCGTCCCCCCATCGCATTGGGTTGCCCGGTCAACGAAAACGGCCCCATACCCGGCTGACCGATTTTCCCGGTCGCCAAATGGCAGTTTATGATGGCGTTGACTTTGTCGGTGCCTGACGATGACTGGTTAATGCCTTGACTAAAGAGACTCATGACTTTTTCAGACTCGGCAAACCAAGCAAAGAAAAGCGCCAAGTCTTGTTCGGTTAATCGACACTGCTCAGCCAGCTGGGAAATCGTTGCGCTTGACTGGCTTGCTGCAGCAAGGGCGTCTGAAAAGCCTTCCGTAAACGAAGCAATATAGTCCTTAGCAATGGCGTCTTGCTGCTGCAAATACTGTAATAAACCGTTAAAAAGATGAGCATCAGTACCGGGTGCAATTGCCAAATGCAGATCGGCGATATCGCAGCTATTGGTTTTTCGGGGGTCGATCACCACTATTTTTAAAGCGGGGTTTGCGGTTTTTGCGGCACGAATTCGTTGAAAAATGACCGGATGACACCACGCGGCATTGGAGCCGATCAAGACAATCAGCTCGGCGTGTTCAAAATCTTCATAGCACCCCGGCACGGTATCGCTGCCAAAGGCCCTTTTATGACCGGCGACCGTCGACGACATGCATAAGCGACTATTGGTGTCCATATTGCCGCCGCCGATAAAGCCCTTCATCAGCTTATTGGCAACGTAATAATCTTCGGTCAATAACTGCCCGGAGCCATAGAAGGCAACCGCTTCAGGGCCGAATTCCTCGATAATGCCCGATAAGGTCTCGGCAACCTTATCGAGTGCTTCGTCCCACTCACAGTCTTTACCTAATATTTTGGGCTGCATCAGTCGACCGGTGAGTTCAACAGTATCAGCCAACGCCGCCCCTTTAGAACAGAGTCGGCCAAAATTAGCTGGATGCTGCTTATCGCCTTGAATAAGCAGGCCGCTTTGTTGATTAACTTCGGCTTCGATACCACAACCCACACCACAGTATGGACAGGTTGTTTTTATAAGCTTGTGCATAAGTAAATCTCTTTATACTTGGCTAACCTAATGATCGCGTAAACGCTCGACCAAAAATCAAGCTGTTCCGAATGCCTGAAATATTCTGTTTATTTTCAAGTAACTCCTGATACCAGTGACCATCCTGGGTATCTCCATACAAGACAGCGCCTTGCAGTTTATTGTCTTTGAGCAGAAGTTTTTTGTAATTGCCCATCGCAGGATCGGTAAAGCGAATCACCTCAGACTGTTGATCGCCTAAAAAATCGCCGATTGAAAACAGATTAATCCCGGTCACTTTCAGTTTGGTCGCAGTCGGAAGGGTTTTATATTCGGCAACCCCGTGGGCGCTGAGATGATTGGCGCAAACTTTAGCCTGTTCAAATAATGGCGCGACCAAACCAAAGGTTTGACCCCGATGTTGAATACATTCACCGACCGCATAGATACACGGATCATAACTTTGTAGGGTATCGTTGACTACAATCCCCCGTTCGCAATAGAGTCCAGCCTGTTTCGCAAGAGAAATGTTCGGCTGCACGCCAACCGCAAAAACAAATAAATCGCAATCGACTTCACTGCCGTCATCAAAACTCACCGCCCGGATATGCTGAGCTTGATCACCGAGCAAGGCCTCAGTTTTAGCCGCCATTTTAAATTTCAAACCGCGTTTAACTAATTCTGCTTGCAGCATTTCACCGGCTTGTTTATCTATCTGGCGATTCAGCAAGACCTCATTATTGTGAATAACCCTGACCTCCATACCTCTCAATAGCAGGCCATTTGCAGCTTCCAAGCCCAACAATCCACCCCCGAGCACCACCGCTTTGCGATGACTTTGACTATAGGCCAGCATGGTATTGACATCGACGATATCTCGAAAACTAATTACGCCATCCAGATCGTTGCCTTGAATATCCGGAACCACAGGCCTTGAGCCGGTCGCGATCAGTAGGCGGTCATATTCGGCGGTAGTTCCGTCCTGCGCATAGACTTTACATTGCCCACGCTCGATGCGCACGACCGCCTTATCGGGACCCGCATGGAGCGTAATCCCATGCTCCCGATACCATTTTCTATCATTGATGACGATGTCTTCGATAGTCTTTTCGCCGCAAAGCACCGCAGAGAGCATGATCCTGTTGTAATTGCCATAGGGTTCGGCCCCGAACACGGTAATCTCGTATTTATCGGGCGCTGAGAGTAATAACTCTTCAATCGTGCGCATACCCGCCATGCCGTTGCCGATCACTACTAATCTTTGTTTCATAAAATTCACCTGAAAATCATTCACCTTGACTCAAATATGCATCATCCCTTCCGCCGAAATCACCGCCTGCCCGCCGACCCGAATGGTCAGCAGTTCTTCGCGCTTATTGTCCATTTCAATATAAATCACGCTACGACGGGACTTTTCCTCCCCTCTATCAAGCGTGAATACATGGGTTCCCTTCTGGGTATGCT
This sequence comes from Methylococcaceae bacterium, assembly GCA_947505105.1. Lineage (GTDB taxonomy): Bacteria > Pseudomonadota > Gammaproteobacteria > Methylococcales > Methylomonadaceae > SXIZ01. Next base: position 39,504 of record CANNKG010000001.1, read on the forward strand.
CAAAGGAACATAAATAGGCGCATAAGGCCGGCACTGCACTACCGACCGGCGGGTCATCATGCAAACCAATACGCGGTCCTAACAGGCGCGCATGAAAATCTGAATCTTGATGCGGGGTATGCGGTGCGAACAGCAAAATTTCCTGCGCGGCAGTTTGCGGCGCAATCGACTGGCTCCAGGCGGCATAGTTAAATTTAGCTTTTCGCACCGAGTCATATTGCCAAACCGGCACGATCAAATACGGAAAACCGCATGAGACCAGACGCGGCGCATATTTTTTATGGTCGAGTTCAGCTTGTTTAATGCCGAGAAATTGCGCTAACTCCTCATCACTCGGTGCAAAGCGGTCAATCACCGACGCTGTGCGCCGCGTAAATTGCACGAAGCTTGGCATGCCGTTTTCGCTCGAAATATTGACTTCGATGAGACCTGCAGGCTGCTCAAAAATCAGCGGCGTGATCGATTCAGACAAGTCGATATGGCCCGAAATCCCCAATACATACGCCGCAGCAATAATCGGATGCCCCGCAAAGGCAATTTCGGCAGTGGGTGAAAAAATCCGCATGCGGTAGTGGTTTTTGGCGCTATTGGAACGAAAAATAAACACGCTTTCAGTCAAGTTAAGTTCGCGGGCGATCAACGTCATCGTGTTATCGTCCAGCCCTGCGGCATTTGGGAACACCGCAATTTGCGCACCACTGAACAGGTGTTGGGTAAATACGTCGGCGATATAATAACGGTAGTTATTCATGGCTGAGCCCCACAAGAATTCGGTTATCTTCAACCCGCACTGGATAGGTCGGAAGGCTAAGCGCTGCATCTTCGAAACAGCGTCCGGTAGTCAAGCTGTAATGCTGCTTGTATAGAGGTGAAGCGACCATCGGTTCACCGTTTAAATCCCCGATCAAACCGCGCGACATCACATTGGCTGCGCCGATCGGATCGAAATTGCCGACGGCATAGACCTGTTGTAATTTCGGAATATAAAACAGTGCGACTTGCACCTCTCCGACCAGTGCGCACACTCCGGAATCGGGTTGTAAGTCATCGACCGCGCAGACATCTATCCAGCTGTTCATGCTCCAGCCTCCTCAACTAAAGTAAAATGCCGCCGCTCATTTAGCTTGGCCGGACGAGGCTGGCCGCGTTCTTCAACAAACACAATATTCTGATCGGCTTGATCGCTATTGATAAAGTGGCGGAAGCGTTTTAAGCGCTGTTCATCTTGCAGAGTGGTTTGCCATTCGCATTGATAGCTGGCGATAATATGGCCCATTTGCTGTTCAAGCTCTGCACCGAGTCCCAACTTGTCGTCGATAACGACTGCTTTGAGATAATCCAGCCCGCCTTCCATGTTTTCCATCCAGACCGAGGTGCGTTGCAGACGTTCGGCGGTTCGTGCATAAAAAATCAAGACCCGGTCGATATATTTAATCAATGTGTCCTTGTCGAGATTGGTCGCAAACAAATCGGCATGACGAGGTTTCATACCGCCATTGCCGCACACATAGAGATTCCAGCCGCCTTCGGTCGCGATAATCCCGATATCCTTGCTCTGGGCTTCCGCGCATTCGCGGGTACATCCCGACACTGCAAATTTGATTTTATGCGGCGCACGCAGACCCTTGTAACGATTCTCCAATTCAATCGCCAGACCCGTACTATCATCAACGCCGTATCGGCACCACGTACTACCGACGCATGATTTAACCGTGCGCAGCGATTTACCGTAAGCGTGACCGGTTTCAAACCCTACCGCAATTAGTTCTTGCCAGATTAACGGCAATTGTTCAACCCGCGCGCCGAATAAATCGACGCGCTGGCCGCCGGTGATTTTAGTGTAGAGTTGGTATTTTTTGGCGACCTGACCCAATACAATCAAGCCGTCCGGAGTAATTTCGCCACCCGGCACGCGTGGCACGATTGAGTAAGTACCGTCTTTCTGCATATTGGCAAGGAAGGTGTCATTGGTATCCTGTAAACCAACGTGCTCTTGTTTGAGAATATAGTCGTTCCAATACGAGGCTAAAATCGATCCGACCGCCGGTTTACAAATTTCGCAGCCTAAACCGCGTCCGTGTTTGTCGAGTAATTCATCAAAGGTTTTAATGCTCTCGACCCGGATCAGCGTATAAAGATCTTGGCGGGTGTGCGGAAAATGCTCGCAAATATCGGTATTAACTTCGACCCCGGCTTTTTTCAATTCGCAATCGAGCACCGATTTCAACAAGGCACCACAGCCACCGCAGCCGGTTCCGGCTTTGGTTTCGGTTTTCAAGGCCGAGACCGTGTTACAGCCGCCCGCAATCGCAGCGCAAACCTCGCCCTTGCTAACCGCGTAGCAAGAACAGATTTGCGCCGAATCCGGCAAGGCATCAGGCCCCAAACCAACCGATTGATCGGAACGCGGCGGTAAAATTAATGAATCGGGATTTTCTGGGAGTTCTATCCGGCTTAAACAGTATTGCAACAAGGTACTGTAGCCATTCGCATCACCGACCAGCACAGCACCCAACAGATATTTGTTGTCGTTACTGACTACCAGACGCTTATAAATTTCGGAACGTCCATCCTGATAGGTGTAAACCAGAGCACTCGGCGTTTTGGCATGCGCATCGCCGATGCTCGCCACATCAACGCCCATCAATTTCAATTTGGTGCTCATATCCGCACCCGTGAAAGCTTGTTGCTGATCCGATAAATGCGCCACAACTGTTCGCGCCATACTATAACCCGGTGCGACCAGACCGAAAATTTGCCCGTTCCATAACGCGCATTCGCCAATCGCGTAAATATCGGGATCGTTAGTTTGGCAGGCATTGTTAATCACAATACCGCCGCGCTGACCCACTTCCAGATCAGAAGCTCGTGCGATATCATCACGCGGACGAATCCCGGCAGAAAACAGAATCAGGTCGGTTTCGAGCTCCTCGCCGTCGGTGAAACACATTTTATGTACGCACTGTTCACCGTCGATGATTTGGGCGGTATTTTTGCCGGTATGGACGGTCACGCCGAGCGCGCTGATTTTATGTTTCAACATCGCGCCGCCGCCTTCATCCAATTGCACCGCCATCAAGCGTGGCGCAAATTCGACGACATGCGTTTCAAGGCCTAAGTCTTTCAAGGCCTTAGCGGCTTCAAGTCCGAGCAGTCCACCGCCGACCACGGTGCCGATTTTCGATTTTGCGGCGGCAGTTTGAATCGCCTCCAAATCTTCAATGGTCCGATACACCAGACATTGAGTGCGCTCATGCCCCGGCACCGGCGGTACAAACGGATAGGAGCCGGTCGCCAAGACGATTTTGTCGTAGTGGACGACCAAGCCTTGTGCCGAAATAACTTGTTTTTGAGCGCGATCAATCGTAACGGCCCGGTCGGACAGGTGGATCGTGATGCCATGTTCTTCAAAAAAATTATCCGGAACCAAGGTCAAATCTTCAGCGGTTTTGCCGGTGAAATATTCGGATAAATGCACGCGGTCATAAGCAACACGCGGCTCTTCACAAAACGTGATAATGTCGTAATGGTCTTTTGCCGTGCTGGCGACCAATCCGGCCAAAAAATGCTGGCCCACCATGCCGTTGCCGATCACAACTAAGGTTTGTTTAGGGCTCATGAGTCACCTCGGATAAATTCATCTGCTAAAAGAGCTGAAAAGGGTGGGCAGAAAAGCCTTGCCTACCCTACATCTGCGTATTTCCTTAAAAGCTAACATTGCCCTGCAACCAGATTTTCTGGGTATCGGTGCCGAATTGATCGGCATCGTAATAGGCATATTTTGCTAAGACGCTGTAGTGTTTACCGAATTTCTTCAACACTTGCGCATTTATTTCCTGGCCGTAATGCAATCCGCCGGTATCGTCAGTAAAGTCGTGGTAAACCGCAGTCGCAATTAAGGTCCCTTGCATAAACATCCCGGTCACGCTGCCGAATACATCTCGGATACCGTCTTTTGGCGTGATCAGGAATAAATCGGCCCACCCTTGGAACGCATGGTTGGTTCCGAGCGGAGTATCGAAGGTTTTATTAACCCCAAAACCATTCAGCTGTTCGACCGCACCCTGGAAGGTATAATTGAACGCCGTAAAACCACCCATAAAGTTAAAGCGATCCGCTTGGTATTGGGTAACCCCATGACCGTAATCCTGCTGATTACCCCATTCCGCGGTATAGACCAGTCCATAATCTTCGTTGATTTTGTAGGTGTCACCCGGCTTTTGATAGTTAGTAAAGCGTAGCCCGTAGGTCTGGCTGGATTTTTCAAAATTCTCCTTTTCGGTATAATCCAGCCAGTAGCCGTAAGCTACGGCATTGCCGTAATCGCCGACCTTGTAACTAATATTTAGAATCGGCGCCTCAATATTTTCGGTCGTCGCGGTAATGCTCTGGATATTGCCGATATAGCCAACATTGACGACCAAGCCGAATAATTGCTGATTAGTGTGAGTAATCAGCACCGAGTCATAAGTCATTTCCATCTGCCGCCAGCCGACGTTACCTATAAAGCGGTCATCATCAAACTTGATGCGCTGCCGTCCTCCTTTCACGACGGTATCGGGAATGCCTTCATAGCTGATCCATAATTGATTTAATTCACTCCGGTCCGGGTCGGCAATCGTCGAATAGCCGGTATTGCCATTGCGGGTACTGTTGTAATCTTCCTGCATGGCAAGGTTACCTTCGTATTCGGCGTAACCTTGCACGCCGTAAAACTTGGGCGATAACAAACCCAAACGCAAGCGCGCGGTATTGCCGTTGGCAGTATGTTGCTTGCCCTGATCCTGATTGACGTTTTCCCAACGGTAATTCAGGTCGAATTTAATCGCGCCGTTATTGCCGTAATGGTAAAAATTCAACGCATCTTCAACCGATTGCGTTACCGAAACGGCTGACGCCGGACCGCTAAACTGCAGGAATGACAGCAATGCCGCCGGAAGATAAATGCTAACGCTTTGGTGCTGTAGTTTTGGCATAAAGCCCCCTGTATAGAAATCGATAACGGCCATGCATCTGGCAGCCTGGCTAAGATTTAGGTAAGACCTTCCCCTAGGCGGGGTAAAGACCGCGCCTAAAAGTGATCGAATGATTAATTCAGAGTATATTAGTTGCTGAAGTTCAGTGAGTATGGTCGCACTCACTCAAAAAACTCAAGATGCTTTCACGGTATTGGTAATAATCTGGATGTTCAAGTAATGCCTTACGCGTTCTGGGTCTGGGCAAATCGATTAGTTCGATTTTGCCGATTTTAGCATTCGGCCCATTGGTCATCATAACCACTCGATCCGCTAATAAAATCGCCTCATCGACATCGTGGGTAACGACAATCGCTGTCACCTGGGTGCGCTGCCAGACTTCCATCAGCACTTCCTGCAATTCCCAACGCGTCAACGAATCTAACATCCCAAACGGTTCATCGAGTAACAGCAATTTCGGTGACAACGCAAAAGCTCTGGCAATACCAACCCGTTGCTTCATGCCGTTCGATAAATCAACTGCCTTCTTAGTTAAGGCGTCGCCTAAACCGACACGGGTTAGATAATAGGTAATAATTTCGTCGCGTTGTTTCGAGGTCGCATGCGGATAGACTTTTTCGACCCCCAAGGCGACATTTTCATAGGCGGTCAGCCACGGAAACAAACTCGGTGCCTGAAACACCACCCCTTTGTCGGGACCTGCGCTATCGACTTCTCGGTTGTCGAGAATAATCCCGCCTTCCGAAACGCTGTTAAGACCGGCTGTCATCGATAACACCGTCGATTTGCCGCAGCCCGAATGGCCGATAATTGAGATGAATTCGCCTTTCTTCATTTTCAAATCAAAGCCATCGACGACTTTTACCGTACCTTTGCCGTCCGAGGTCGGATAAATTTTCGATAACTGTGAAAATTCCAAATAGCGCGGCGAACTGAGCTCCTTTTTAGCAGAATCCAGAGCGCTAGGCACTTGGTTCCAATCGTGTCGGGTATTCGGGCGCACATTAGGCAAGGTGCGTAGGTTGGTTTCGGATTGTTGAGTTTTCTCCATGCCGATTGCCATTAAATATTTTGTGATCGCGGCGCGCAGTTGTTTGAATTCCTGATTATGATTCAGCGCGGTCCGATCGCGCGGCCTCGGCAGATTCACCTTGAAATCTGGGCCAAAGGTGGCATTTGGACCCGGATTAAGCGGAATGACTCGGTCGGCCATGTAAATGGCTTCATCGACATCATTGGTAATCAGGATCACGGTTTTCTTTTCTTGTTCCCAAATCTGCAAAATCTCATCCTGCAAATTACCGCGCGTCAATGCATCCAAGGCACTTAAGGGTTCGTCGAGCAACAAAATATCGGGATTGGCCGCCAACGCCCGCGCCACATTAACGCGCTGGCGCATCCCGCCGGACAATTCAGCCGGCAATTTGTGCATCGCCGCACCTAAGTTCACCATACGCACATATTTTTCTGTGTGGGCTTTGCGTTGTTCGGCCGACCATTCCTTAAAGATAGCATCGACCGCCAAAGCGACGTTTTCAAACACGGTCAGCCACGGCATCAGCGAATAATTTTGAAACACCACGCCACGATCGGGTCCAGGCCCTGTAATCGCCTGACCTTGTTTTAAGACCTCGCCACTGTCGGGGCTGATTAAGCCCGCGATTGTTGAAATCAACGTGGTTTTGCCGCTGCCGGAAAAGCCGACAATTGCAATGAATTCGCCGGCTCTGATCGACAAATTAATATCGTTTAAAATCGAAACCCGGGCACTGCCTTCGCCGTAACTTTTGCACAGCTGTTTAAGTTCCACCAGCGGTAAAGCGACGTCGGTCATGGGAGTCCTTGCTTTTGAGTAATTATTAATCGCAATCACATTCTGTTGTAATGCTGACATGATTGGCTCCTAGAGAGTTCTTCCGAAGGCAAAGACGTTCTGGACCGATTGCATGATCCGATCCAGAATGAAGCCGATAATGCCGATTGTGAAAACTGCCACCATAATGCGTCCGAGCGAGTTGGAACTGCCATTCTGAAATTCGTCCCAGACGAATTTACCTAAACCTGGATTTTGCGCGAGCATTTCGGCCGCAATTAACACCATCCAGCCCACCCCCAACGACAAGCGCATTCCAGTAAATATGTAAGGCAGGGCTGACGGTAAGACAATCTTTTTGATTTGGGTGCTCCAGTTCAAGCGCAACACTTTCGCGACATTGATCAGATCTTTATCGATCGACGAAACGCCGACTGCGGTATTGATCAAAGTCGGCCATAATGAACACAGGGTCACGGTAATCGCCGAGGTGATAAAGGATTTTTCGAACCAAGAATCGTCAGTGGTGACATAAACCGCGCTGACCACCAAGGTGACAATCGGCAGCCATGCCAATGGCGATACCGGTTTGAAAATCTGAATCAAGGGATTAATCGCGGTATTGATCACTGGGCTCATGCCGCACAGCAACCCTAACGGCACCGCAATTAAGCTCGCGATCAGAAATCCAGCAAACACGGTGTACAGGCTGGTAAAAATCTTGTCGAGATAAGTCGCCTGACCGTTGTAGGGTCTGACTTTAATTTCAGCCTGCGGATTTTCGGCCAGTTTTTGGGCATTGCGTTCGGCCTGTTTTTGATAATATTCCTCAGCTTTCGCGCGCTCAGAAAAATGGTCTGCTAACAAACCGCCCGCTTCGTGCCATACCGCGCTGGGGCCTGGAATCGCGCCCAAACTGGTATTGATCTGACCTGCCGAGAAACCCCACACACCTAAGAACAATATAAAGGCAAAGATGGGGACACCCATAATCAGGAACAATTGGCGTAGTTGTTGGTTGACGTTGTCGCCCGCTGCAATTTTGACCAGTGGGACAAACCAAGTTAGACCAGTAATTGTTAAAAATTTGATCAGTGAGTTATACATTGCACACCTCGAAAGCCTTTTTAAGTTTGATGTTCATTGATCGCTATTTTTCGACAACTTTGCCACCGGCAACGACTTGTTTGCCTTTCAATCCAATTGCAAATTTACTCAGATAATCATTCGGTTTAGTGGCATCAAAGGTAATACCGTCAATGAAATCAGCACTTGCGGGTTTAATACCGCTTTCGGTTTCCGCAGGAAAATCACTCGGCTTAGCCTTGCCTTCGGCAATTAACGCCTTTGCCGCTGTCATATAAATATCAGGTCGATAGACTTTTTTGGCGGTTTCCATATACCAGGCATCAGGTTTGGCTTCGTTAATCTGTCCCCAACGACGCATTTGAGTCAAGCTCCAAATCGCATCGCTGTAGTAGGGATACGAACCATTGTGACGGAAAAACACGTTAAAATCCGGTAAGCTGCGTTTGTCGCCTTTTTCATATTCAAATGTACCCGACATACTGTTCGCCAATACTGCCGAATCCGCGCCGACATATTGCTTCTGCGACAACATCTCGACCGCTTCAGGTCGGTTTTTATTGCTTTCGGCATCGAGCCACATTGAGGCACGAATCAAGGCTTTAATCACTGCGATATGGGTTTTGGGATTTTTATCCGCCCATTCTTTATTCACCGCGAAAATCTTTTCAGCGCTGTTTTTCATCAATTCATAATCACTGATCACCGGTACGCCAATGCCTTTGAATACCGCTTGTTGATTCCAGGGTTCGCCCACGCAGTAACCAACAATAGTGCCAGAATCCATAGTTGCAGGCATTTGTGGCGGCGGTGTAACCGAGAGCATCGCTTCCGCGCCCAATTGACCAGAAGTATCGGCCGGCGGCTCGTAAAACCCTGGATTAATGCCGCCTGCTGCTAGCCAATAACGCAGTTTCATATTATGGGTACCGACCGGAAAGGTCATCGCCATATTAAAGGGTTTGCCTTCCGCTTTATATTTTTCCAAGACCGGCTTCAAGGTGTCGGCTTTAATAGGATGCACCGGTTTGCCATCCTGCATGGGAATCTGCGGTTTCATTTGCTTCCAGACGTCATTGGAAACCGTAATCGCATCGCCATTTAGTGTCAAGGTGAAAGCACTGACAATATCGGCTTTCGTGCCATAACCAATCGCACCACCGAATGGCAAGGTAGCGAGCATGTGCGCGCCATCCAGTTCGCCACTGACCACCCGATCAAATAAAACTTTCCAGTTCGCTTGCGCTTCAAGCTGGACCGATAAACCTTCTTCATCGAAATAGCCCTTTTCGAAGGCGACCGCTAACGGCGCCATATCGGTCAGTTTAATAAAGCCGAACTTTAAACTGTCTTTTTCGAGCTCAGCGGCGCTGAGTGAAATTGAACAGCTTAACGAGGTCACGGCGAGCGTTGCTGACAACACTTTAGTCAATGTAGGGCGTAAGAATTTTGCGGCCTGTTTCATAAGTCACTTATCCTGTATCAAAATTTAGGGCAAAAAAAAGGCGTCTCGAAACCGGCGGTCAAAAGACCATGCCGATTAAGTAGACGCCGTTGTCAGTTTGCTCAACGTTGAGCTTAATGTTTGGCTCCAACGTTGGAGCCGCTGTCTTAAACAAAGCAGTTACCGTGCCATAACTCCAAAAGCAATAACCAATAGAATAAAAGATATTTTTTTACAGTATGTTATAGAATTTTCCGATATTAATAATCTCTGACTGAACGGCGATTTTGGGTGACCGTTCCCCGACAATTGAACAATATAAGTGCGACATTGTGGCGTGTTTGCACCAATTGAACACAAATACCCAAACGAGCAAAGAATTTACGCTTAGACGAATTTACCCCCATCGATTTTTTTTGATGGGTGTAATAGAAATCCTGCGTTATTTACCGCATACTTTAGTAACCTCCTTTACTCGCGCTTAGGGCCATGCTGAACTCATTATTAGTTGAAGATGATATTAAGGCGACTCTTTTAGAAACTGCACTTAAAGCTCATCAGTTCAATATTCTAAAAACCCACTACAGCGCAGCATTTTTAAAGTTCGTGCAAGAAACGCGGCCCGATCTGCTTATTTTTAATCTCCGCTCCCCTTCCGAAGCCTTGCTCGCTGATATACAAACGCTTAACCAAAAGTCACCCTTACCGGTCATTATGTTCACTCTAGACGGTCGTCATGAAACGCTGCAAAAAGCGATGCAGGCCGAGATCAGCGCTTTTGTGGTCGACGGTCTCGACAGTCAGCGGATCAACAGTATTATCCAGATCGGTCTTGCCCGCTTTAAACAGCAGCAAATTCTTAAACATGCGCTGGATGAGGCACTTACGCAACTGGAAGACCGCAAACAAATCGACCGTGCCAAGGCTATTTTAATAAAAACCCAAAATTACACGGAAGACGTGGCTTACCATACCCTCAGAAAATTAGCGATGGATCGAAATATTACCCTGGGTGAAATGGCGAAAAACGTCATTGCTATGGCCGATCTACTGAAGTAACCACGAAACCGTGCTCAGGCATGCAACACTATGAAAACCTTTATTAAAGTTATTGAAATCTGGATTCCTGACCAGGAACGCACCCAATTAGAATTTGGTTCCGGCTTATATGGCGCCTTCACCGAATTCAAGGCCGCCAGCACTCAGCAGACGTTTGCCTATGACGAGGGCTTACCCGGAAAGGCCTGGGCGCAGGGTCATCCGATTGTCTTAACGCGTTTTGAACATTCGTACTTTAAGCGCATTGATGAAGCTCAAAAAGCCGGTCTTACCTGTGGTATAGCCATTCCAATTTTTGCCGGTGAGTTTCTGCTCGCGGTCGTGGTGTTTTTATGCGGGGACGATGAGGAAAACGTTTGCGCTATCGAAGTCTGGTGCAACGATACGCTGAAGGGTGACGCACTCTCAGTCATGGATGGCTATTATGGAGCCCTAGAACCTTTTGAGCAGATTTCAAGAAAAATGTCCTTAGCTAAAGGCGATGGCATTCCTGGAATGGTATGGAAAACCGGCATGCCGATGCTAGTGGAAGACATTAGCAAAATCAGCGGATCGACCCGATCTATCGACGCCCAAGCCGCCGGAATCACCACCGGTCTTGGAATTCCCATCATCAACCATCATGGGAAGGTTTATATCATGACCTTTCTGTCCGCTAAGGCTGCTCCCATAGCCAAACGAATTCAAATTTGGATTCCTGATCCATTGGGCAAGCAGCTTATTTGTCAGCAAGGTTATAGTAAAAATAGTAACAATCTGGCGGAAATATTTGAAACCACGACGGTCAGAAAAGGTGAAGGCGCTTTGGGACGGGTTTGGTTGACGGGTCTCCCTGTAATCTCCGGTAGTCAAGTACGCGAGTATAATCCGGAACTTAGCGATCTAAGCAGTATGCTGGCAATTCCAGTGATTGAACAGGCCTCTTTAAAAGCGATAGTTACTTTTCTGTTTTAATCAATCATCCATAAGCTGGAAGATTCGCAACCTTTCGAAATGACTGCTTGTCTTGACTTTGTCATAAAATTTACCTTTTAACCCATATAATCAAGCTAACCAGTTTATTAACGATGCAAAGTCACAACACCTCTTATCTGCTGCGTCTCGATTCAATCCGTTTTATCGCCGCCTCTATGGTGCTGTTATTTCACGGATCGGTTGTTCAGATCGCATTTCTCCACTCGCTAAATCCCTTTCTGGTATGGATTCAAGAAGGTCATCGCGGTGTGAATTTATTTTTTGCCTTAAGCGGTTTTTTATTCGCACTAATCGCCGGAAAAGGCCAGCCAATTATTTATAAAAACTTTATCTTTAATCGTTTTTTACGCATCTTTCCATTGCTGATTTTTGTATTTTTGATCACTGCCGCCATCAATAGAGATACGTGGCATGCCTATCAAGTGCTCGGACTGCTGCTGATACAATTTAATCTCAGCGAGTTTCAGAGCCAGCCGACCCTTGGCACCAGTTGGACAATTTCAACTGAATTTATTTTTTACTTACTCTTTCCATTTTTACATCAATTTGCCAACCGTTATGGGGAACGTTATCTGATCGGCCTTATCAGCTTGTTCATCATCATGCGCTTTTTGTGCCTACCCCTAATGCCTAACGAACTTAACTATTTTTTTTCAATTCTTGGCCGTTTCGATGTACTCTTGGTCGGTATGCTGATTGGGCGCTACTATCTCCAGCATTCCAAAGTTTGTATCAATTATTACGCATTGCCGCTAACACTTTTACTTTTGACCGCTTACTTTATGCTCTTGTCTGGAATGCCGCATTCTCCGGCCTATCTGGTATTGCATCCTCCGTTTGAAGCCTTGCTGTGGAGTTTGCTCATTGTTACGACTCTCAATAGCAAGATTCTCTGGCTTTCGTTTGAAAAATTGACCGCAAGACTCGGAAGCGTCAGTTATTCCATGTATCTGCTTCACCCATTTATCATCGTGAATTGCCAGAATCTCAACCTCATCGAAAATCCTTTAACCAATGCGCTGATCGTGAGTACCATGATTATCCTGCCATCAAGTATCGCCTTAGCTTTTTTAAGTTTTCATGTCATTGAAAAACCTTTTCTGGATTTTCGCGTTCGCTACTTTTCCTGATGTCAGACGAATATCTGGATTTATTATTTGTTACGCTAAACCTTGCGGTGATGATGTATACTGCATTTTTTAATCATTTATATGATTCATAACAGTTATATAACATTCCAAATGAAAACGTTGCCTCTTCATTCTCATAAAATCCTTCTTGCCTTCCTGGTCAGTTGCTTAAGCGCCTGCGCCACTACTCAAACTTCTGAATCTCAGGCGCATGATGATTGGGAGCATACGAATCGGAAAATGCAGACCTTCAATGAAGACATCGATAGAATGGTGTTAAAACCAATGGCTAAAACTTATCTTTGGACAACACCAGAACCCGTTGATATTGCGGTCACCAATTTTTTTAACAATCTGGATGACATTGGCACTGCCGTAAATGACGTGCTGCAATTTAAACTAGTGGAGGGTGGCCTGGATTTTTCGCGATTTCTGGTCAACACCACGGTAGGAGTGGTTGGACTTTTTGATGTTGGCACCCAAATTGATCTACCTCGACATGATGAAGACTTTGATCAAACACTCGGTGTCTGGGGGGTTCCGATGGGACCCTATATGGTTCTCCCCTTTGTCGGATCCAGTTCACCACGCGGAATGTTAGGTATGCTCGGCGATGCCATATTTCATCCAATGACCTATACCTTCCTGTTAAGCGGTGGCGCAGTGTCGATAGCCAGTATCGGTTCAGGGGTGCTTGATGTCACCGATACTCGGGCGGGCTTATTGTCCTCGGAAAAAATCGTTAAAGAGGCGGCCATCGACCGCTACCAATTTCTAAAAAGTGCTTATATCCAGAGACGCGCTTATCTTATCAATGACGGTAAAGTCACTGAAGATCCAGACGCCTTTCTTTTGGATGATAATTTTGATCAACCTAAAAAATAATAGCTAATTTAAGCTTCTTGCACCTGTTATCAAGCCTATGTTTCCTCAATCATTACCCATCAATCTAAATTTAGGCCAACGAAGCCTGTGTTTGCTAATGCTACTGTTAATCAGTGGTTGCGCATCAGAAACTCCTAAACTACTTGGTAGCCCCAAGTCTGAAACTCACTATTATCCGAATAACAAAGCTTATAACCGCCCCTATACAGTCAAAGGAAAAACCTATTATCCCCTGCCAAGTGCTGAAGGTTACCGAGAAACAGGCGTTGCCTCGTGGTATGGTCCGGAATCTGGAAACCGGACCGCTATGGGTACGCCATTCAAACCATCTGGAATTTCCGCGGCGCATAAAACCTTGCCGCTTCCTTCCCGAGTTCGCGTCACTAACCTCGAAAATGGTCGAAGCGTTGATTTATGGGTGAATGATAGAGGCCCATTTCATCGAAACCGCTTGATAGATTTATCTCAAGGTGCCGCTAAAGCCATTGGAATGCGCGGCACAACTAAAGTTAAAGTAGAACATCTCGAAATGCGCGCAGATAGCGACTAATGACAGGAATTCTCCAAGACAGCACGTCTTTTGAACCAAGCGTGCTGCAGAAATTTACCCCAAAAACTCCAAATTCTATTTGAAAAATCCCTGTCTTACCCCCATTACTCTCAAGACAACATTTTTTACTTTAAAAAAACGTTCTTAAAAATTGACATCAATCATCACCTAAACCTGAGAGATAAATCATGTTTAAATGGCTAACAACTATTTTTATGTTAATAACCCTGAGTGGCTGTGGCTATAACACTCTGCAAGCCACAGATGAAGAAATCAAAGCAACCTGGGGCGAAGTCGTGAATCAGTATCAACGACGCGCCGATTTAATCCCGAATCTGGTGAATACCGTCAAAGGCTATGCTGATCATGAAAGCGAAGTTTTAATCGGGGTCACCAATGCCCGTGCCAAAGTTGGCTCAATTCAGGCTACTCCGGAATTAGTGAATGATGAGGTCGCTTTCAAAAAATTTGTCGCCGCTCAAAGCGAAATGACCAGCGCCTTGTCGCGCCTGTTACTCGTTTCCGAAAACTATCCGCAACTCAAAGCCGATGCCTCATTTCGCGACCTGCAAGCCCAACTTGAAGGTACTGAAAATCGCATTACCGTGGCGCGCAACCGCTATATCGCCGCGATTAAAGACTTCAATATTACCGTTAGGTCATTTCCATCGAATTTGACCGCCATGCTGTTCGGCTTCAAAACCAAACCCAGTTTTACGGTTGAAAATGAACAAGCAATCTCAACCGCACCGAGTGTCGACTTCGGCAAACCTGCCCTTCCGCCCGGAAGAAGACCAGGTGATGGTTTCGGCCCACCTGTTCCACAAGGGAAAGTCAGTCCTTGATCAAAATGTTCCAACGTTTATTATTTCTGAGCGTCATGCTATGGCTGCTTGGGAGCAATGTCTCGTGGTCTGACGATGTGGCTGTTCCTCCGCTGACCGGCCACGTCATCGACCTCACCAACACCTTAAGCCTTGAAGAGCACCAAATGCTGAGCAACAAACTGGCGGCGCTTGAGACCCGTAAAGGCAGTCAGTTGGTGGTGTTGATAGTTCCGACGACCCAACCTGAAGATATTGCGCAATTTGGTATTCGGCTCGCAGAACGCTGGAAACTGGGTCGTAATAAAGTTGACGATGGCATTATTTTGATAATTGCCAAAGACGATCGAAAATTGCGTATTGAAGTTGGCTATGGCTTGGAAGGAGTGATTCCCGATGCTATTGCCAAACGTATTACTTCTGAAATCATCACGCCCAAATTTAAGGCCGGTGATTTTATCGGCGGCATCAACGCAGGGGTCGATCAAATCATTAAATTGATTGACGGTGAACCCTTACCGGCGCCCGCTAATACCTCGTCCGAGCCGGAAGGCAATCTCTTTATGTTGATAGTGATCGTCGGCATCGTCATGGGTTGGTTGTTGTCATTGTTGATCGGAAAACCGCTAGGCGGTTTAGTTGCGGCGCTGGGCAGCGGAACTCTTGCCGCATGGCTTATTGGAACCAGTGTTGCGTTTATTATTGCGTTGATCGTCTTTTTCATGGTGGGAGTTCGCCAAACCAGTCACCGTAGCAGCGGCTGGAGTAGCGGTGGTTTTGGTGGTGGAAGCTTGGGCGGTGGCGATAGCTGGGGCGGCGGTGGCGGTGGTTTTGGCGGCGGAGGCGCCTCGGATTCATGGTAAATATTAAACGCTGGTGTATTCACAGTTTTATGCCGCCTTGGTCTTGGCGACGGAAATTCACCTCAAAAATTCTAGGCGACATCGAACAAGCCATTACTGCATCGGAAAACCTGCATAGAGGTGAACTGCGATTTGTGATTGAAAATGCGCTGGCGCCGGCTTTAGTTTGGCGTGGCGTAACGACTCATCAGCGCGCCGTCGCCCTATTTGCTCAATTAGGCGTTTGGGATACCGAAGAAAACACCGGTATATTAATCTACCTGTCACTCGCCGATCGCGAAGCACATATCCTTGCCGATCGCGGCATTGCCAAACACGTCAGCCAAGCCGAATGGCAAGCTATTGCAAGCGCCATGCAGAGAGAATTCAAAATTGGTCAATATCGACAAGGCGCTTTACTCGGCATTAATCAAATTACGACTTTACTTGGGCGACATTTTCCAGCGGGCATCGATAATCTAAACGAACTTTCGAATAATCCGTTAATTTTATAAAATAAAATTTTGTAAGTAATTATTTTTAAATAACTTTGTTATTTGCAATTTTGTTCAAACGAGCGCAGAATCAATCGCACTGTTCAGTCAGTTAGGGTTACCTTCGCACCTGATTGACTGATCGAACTCACCCCTTAAGTGGAGATTGATCATGAATACAATACTAAAAAAGTCCCAATACCTGCTTGCCCTGTTAATCCTGTTAAGTCTAAGTCAAATAGCGCAATCCGCCTTACCTACATTAAGCATTCCTACAACACCGTTTATCAAGATACCCGTAACGGCAATTTCACCCTCACTGCAAGACCTACTAAAAATTCCGCCAACCTTACCCCCCGCAGTCAATGTCTGCCAATTCAACTATCCAGTGCCAGAAGTATTTTTTACCGGTCAATCCGAACAAAAAGTGAATGGCGTCGACTATGTCTATTATTCGCTGACGATTAATAACAAAGAAGCTTATCCCGATGGAATGTTCACCGAAGCCCCCACCTTGCCTCCCTGCGGTGCAAATACCAACTCGGCGCGCACCTGGGCCTTGATCTACGATCAAAATGACAATTATATTTATGGTTTTTGTGCCTTAGGCGCTGCCAGTCAACTAGATAGTCTCTGGTTTTCCAAAAAGAAAACCGATCCTGCGCCGGGCCCGGTCCACGTTATTCTGAAAGATCGTTTATGCAATAAGGAATATAAATCCGCCCCGGTCGCAGTAGACCAACTCCCCGTTGTTTCAGGAGCACCGGTTATTTCGGGTATTGGCTTGGTACCGAGAACTTTTATTAACCAAACGACAGGACTTGCGACGACTGGCGCTAGCGACGCGATCACAGTCAAAGACTCACCCTTTGGCAGCGGTCTTCGTTTCATCGGTAATATTGAGCGCTTAAGAAGCTTAGGTGTTGTCAGCTATGGCATCGGTTATTGCGACATGGCCAAATACACCTGCGCCGCGCTCGATTCCGGAAGTTTTAACGTTGCTCATTGGAGTTTCGTCAACGATCCAAGAACCAACTATTTCTGGAATTCTACGACCGGTAAATTCGTTTTGCAGCAAGATTCACCGACTGAAATATACAACGATGGCACCTATCTGTTCAGAACCTATCTGATGCCTTCTGCGATCTTAAGCTGGTACTTCAATAATTTATTGTTCGATTGGTCAACCGACGGCACCGTCAAAGTTCCTTCCGGTCTATACAAGGTTCATTTGTTTGGCTTTAATGGCCCAACTCTTGCCAACTTGATGGTTATTCCTTCGACTGAAAGCACCTTGGTGGTCAAAATCGATAATACCCCGCCGACTTTCAAGATCAATTCGATCAGCTATAAAGGTTCAGCCGTCAGTTCATGCAGCATTGTGACGCTTGAAAAAGCCACTGATCCGATCGAGTTTAATATTACGGCATCCGACCCGGACGGTTATCTGCTGAGTTACACATTGCAGGGCGAATATGGCGATAACCAAATTCATAGTTGCGCGAGCGAAACTTACACCAGCTACCTTGCAGGAGGACACACGGGGCCTAGCTGGTCCGGTGTTTCCAGTTTAGCCCAAAACTGTAGTAATATTCCTAAATCTTGTGCCTATTCCTACCATATTTCCGGTTGGGATAGGGCAATTAACGGCTACAACTACATCCATTACGCCGATTACTTTAAAACTTTGACGATCCAGGTTCCGTTACAACTGACTATACCGATCACACCGATCTTAACCAGAGAAAAAACCGGTGTGGTTTGTGGAAAATAACCACTAGCTAACTGTCTCTTCACATTCGTTGGTGGCTAACCGTTCAACCGGTTAGTCACCGACAGACCACCTCAATCCTGAAAATAGCCAAGCATTGGCAGTCCTTCGTATAGAGCCTGAGTAAAATGTCAGGTATATTATCCGTTCCGTAGCTCATCAGAACGTCACCATGGCAACTATTAGTATTCGCGGCGCTAGAACTCATAATCTTAAAAACATTAATCTCGATTTGCCCAGAGACGCCCTGATTGTGATTACCGGCCTGTCGGGCTCAGGTAAATCCTCATTAGCATTTGATACGATTTATGCCGAAGGTCAACGTCGTTATGTCGAATCGCTTTCGGCTTATGCTCGACAATTTTTGTCGATGATGGAAAAGCCTGACGTCGATCATATTGAAGGACTTTCTCCTGCGATTTCGATTGAGCAAAAATCTACCTCGCATAATCCGCGCTCAACCGTCGGCACGATTACCGAAATCTACGACTACCTGCGCTTGCTATATGCGCGGACCGGTACGCCTTTTTGCCCGGAACATCATATTTCGCTTGAAGCGCAAACGATCAGTCAAATGGTCGATAAAGTGCTCGAACAAGACCCCGAACAACGCTGGTTGTTATTAGCGCCCATCGTCAATCAGCGTAAAGGTGAACATCTACAATTGCTGGATAATCTGCGCAGTCAGGGTTTTGTGCGCGTGCGTATGAACGGTGAAATTCACGACCTGGATGCCCTGCCGACCCTCGATCCGAAAAAAAAACACACGATCGAAGTGATCGTTGACCGCTTTAAAATTCGCGATGACCTAGCCTTACGGCTAGCTGAATCGTTTGAAACCGCGTTGAGAATCAGCGAAGGGGTCGCCTTGGTCATGAATATGCCGGACGATGCTCATCCACAGATAACGACGTTGTTATTCTCGGAACGTTATGCTTGCCCGCATTGTGGCTACAGTATTTCCGAACTCGAACCGCGGATTTTTTCGTTCAACAATCCCAAAGGGGCTTGTAGCAGCTGCGATGGCCTGGGGGTTCAACAACACTTCGACCCACAGCTGGTGATTCATAATGCCAATATCAGTTTAGCAGGCGGCGCGATTCGTGGCTGGGATCGCCGCAATGCCTATTACTACCAAATCATCACGTCTTTGGCTCAACATTTCCATTTTGATCCTGAAGTACCCTTCAATACCCTGCCCGAAAAAATCCAACAGGTTATTTTGTATGGCAGCGGCAAAGAGAGCATCGAATTCAAATTCAATACCGCCACCGGCAAGCCTAAAATCGATCGTTACCCCTTTGAAGGCATTATTGCGATTATGGAGCGGCGTTATCTTGAAACCGATTCGCAATTAGTGCGCGAAGAGCTCGCCAAATATCTCGCGCAGAAAACCTGTACCGAGTGTCAGGGAACTCGACTCAATCTTGCCGCGCGCAACGTACTGATTCAAGAATTTGCGCTACCGCAAATCGCTGCGATGCCGATTCAAGCCTGCTTGGATTTTTTTACCCAACTGCAATTGCCCGGCCAAAAAGGCGAAATTGGCAGCAAAATTATCAAGGAAATTCAACAACGCTTGGAATTTTTGGTCAACGTCGGGCTCGATTACCTGAGTCTGGATCGCAGCGCCGACAGCTTGTCGGGCGGCGAAGCTCAGCGGATTCGGCTCGCCAGTCAAATAGGCGCTGGTTTGGTTGGCGTGATGTATGTGCTGGATGAGCCCTCCATCGGTTTGCATCAGCGCGATAATCAACGCCTGTTGAATACCTTGTTCAGATTACGCGATCTAGGCAATACCGTGATTGTGGTCGAACATGACGAAGATGCGATTAGAGCCGCTCAATATATCGTCGACATCGGTCCTGGCGCTGGCGTCCATGGCGGAGCGATTGTCGCTCAAGGCGCTCCCGAAGATATTATCAAGCATCCGGACTCGCTGACCGGACGATATTTATCGGGGAGCTTGGCGATTGAAGTTCCAGAAAAGACCACACCGATCAATCCGGAACAACAAATCACCATTCATAACGCCAAGGGTAATAATCTCAAAAACGTCACCATCAATATTCCGGTTGGTCTATTCACCTGTGTAACCGGTGTGTCGGGTTCGGGCAAATCAACCTTGATCAATGATACCTTGTACAACTTTGCGGCCAAAGCCATCAATCAATCAAATACCATTGTCGCCCCCTGCGGCGAGATCACTGGTCTGGAACATTTCGACAAAATCATCGATATCGATCAAAGTCCAATCGGGCGCACGCCACGTTCCAATCCTGCGACCTATACCGGCGTGTTTACCCCGTTGCGTGAACTGTTTGCGGCAACTCAAGAAGCACGCTCTCGCGGCTACAGCGTCGGCAGGTTCAGTTTTAATGTCAAAGGTGGACGTTGCGAGGCCTGTAAAGGTGACGGCGTGATTAAGGTAGAAATGCATTTTCTTCCCGATATTTTCGTACCATGCGATATTTGCAACGGCAAACGCTACAACCGCGAAACCCTCGAAATTCGCTACAAAGGTAAAACGATTAACGATATTTTGAACATGACGGTTGAAGACGCCTACGAGTTTTTCAAAGCCATTCCGATGATTGCTCGCAAATTACAAACGCTGATCGATGTTGGCTTGAGTTACATCACCCTCGGCCAAAATGCAATTACCCTGTCGGGTGGCGAAGCGCAACGGGTCAAACTGGCCAAAGAATTGTCTAAACGCGATACCGGCAAAACCTTGTATATTTTGGATGAACCGACAACGGGTCTGCATTTTCACGATATCAAACAATTGCTGGTGGTTTTGCATAAACTCCGCGATCATGGCAACACCATCGTTGTGATTGAACACAATCTGGATGTGATCAAAACTGCCGACTGGATCATCGACATGGGTCCTGAAGGCGGCCATCGAGGTGGCACGCTGGTCGCCGAAGGCACGCCCAAACAAATCGCCAATCACCCTTATTCACATACCGGCCAATTTCTTAAACGCTTCTTCCCGGCTTAAGCCGCTATTCAGTTTGGATTCAGGAGAATTACCTATGCTTTCATCATCAATTCCTATGTTAATTCGGTAAATTTACCATGCCAAGAAAATTAATCCTTATCACCGCGTGTACCACGCTATTAACCGCCTGTGTGACCGATCCCTACACTGGCGAATCCCGGATGAGCAACACCGCCAAAGGCGCAGGCATCGGGGCCGCCGCTGGTGCCGGTGCGGGTGCGCTGTTCGGCGGCAATGATCTTAAAAATGCCGGATTCGGCGCCCTGGCAGGTGCAGCCGTCGGTGCGGCGATCGGTGCCTATATGGACAATCAGGAGCAGGAAATGCAGCAATCGCTGCAAGGCACCGGTATTCAAGTCGAACGCACCGCTGAAAATACCCTGAATCTGACCATGCCCAGCAACGTAACGTTCGGTTTCGACTCTGCGGATTTAACGCCGCAAGCTCAAACAGGACTCGATTCCGTCGCGAGCGTTCTGAATCACTATCCTGAATCAACTATTTCCATTACCGGTCACACCGACGATAAAGGTACGGACAGTTACAATCAAAAGCTCTCTGAACGACGTGCGGCAAGCGTCTCAAACTACCTATCCTCGCACGGGGTAAATTATTCACGTTTAAGCCAGCAAGGTATGGGCAAACGTATGCCAAAAGTCCCCAACACCAATGAAGAAAATCGCTCGCAGAATCGCCGAGTGGAATTGGTGGTTGTCGCCAATAACAATGCCGGCGCCCCATCAGAATACCCTCAACAGCCACAAAATCAGGGCTATCCGCAACCGCAAAATCCAACCAAACCAGGGTATCCACAACAAAGCTATCCGCAGCAAAGTTACCCGCCACCACAAAATTATCCACAACCCAATTACCCGCAGCAGCAAGGCTATCCCCAGCAAAATTATCCGCCACCACCAAGCTATCCACCTCAAGGATACCCACAGCCTAGCTATCCTCAACAAGATTTTCCTCAGCAGGGTTACCCGCAACCCGGCTACCCACCACAACCCTACTATTATCCACGCTATTAGGCTTAGCTCTGATTCAGTGATATCGTGACTGCTTCGCACGCAGAGCGCCTTATTTACGCGACACTAATCCAACTAACTGAGTTTACAATCCAATAGACGGGCAATGAAACGCCTATTAAATAACGAAAAGCTGTAAACTCTAGTAAAATACTTTTCAATTAACTTTCATTTTTTTTCAACTTTTATAACCTAGAAACGACTTAAATCATGGACAAGACTTACGCGCCACATAGCATCGAACAACGCTGGTATCAAACATGGGAGGAACGCGGCTATTTCGCGCCGCGTACTGATGGAGAATCTTACTGCATTATGATTCCACCTCCGAATGTCACCGGTAGTTTGCACATGGGGCACGCCTTTCAGGACACCATTATGGACGGCCTGATCCGCTACCACCGCATGCAGGGCCGTAATACTTTGTGGCAGGCAGGTACTGACCATGCGGGTATCGCGACCCAGATGGTTGTTGAACGCTTGTGTAATGCTGAAAATAAAACCCGCCATGATTATGGGCGCGAGAAATTTATCGAAAAAGTCTGGGAATGGAAAGAACAATCCGGCAACACGATTACCCGACAATTACGCCGCATGGGTTCATCGCTGGATTGGTCGCGCGAGCGCTTTACGATGGATGATGGAATGTCAGATGCGGTACAGGAAGTATTTATTCGACTCTATGAAGAAGGCCTGATCTATCGTGGTAAGCGTCTGGTGAATTGGGACCCGGTCCTGCACACGGCGGTTTCCGATCTGGAAGTGCTGTCCGAAGAAACGAAAGGCCATTTATGGCATTTACGTTATCCGCTGGCTAATGGGACAGGATATTTGATTGTCGCCACCACTCGCCCTGAGACCTTACTTGGCGACGCGGCCGTGGCGATTCATCCAAATGATGAACGTTACAAACATTTACTTGGCGAATATGTCATTTTACCGTTGAGTGGTCGTAAAATTCCGATCATCGCCGATGATTACGTTGACCCTGAATTCGGGACAGGCTGTGTCAAGATTACCCCAGCGCACGATTTCAATGATTACGAAGTATGGACACGCCATCGTCATACTTCGGCCATGCAAGCACTACCGCATGGCGGTTTGATCAATATTTTCACGATCGATGCCGAAATTCGCGCCAACGACGTGGATGAAGGCCAGTTGATTCCTGAACGGTATGTCGGCATGGATCGCTTCGTAGCGCGTAAACAAATGTTGGCCGATCTTGAAACCCAGGACTTACTTGAAAAGATCCAAGACCACGTTTTGATGGTACCACGCGGAGATCGTAGTAATGCAGTTATTGAACCGTTTCTGACCGATCAATGGTACGTCAAAATCGCGCCATTAGCGGAACCTGCAATTAAAGCCGTCGAAAACGGCGACATCAAATTTGTGCCGGATAATTGGAAAAACACTTACTATGAATGGATGCGTAATATTCAGGATTGGTGTATCTCCCGGCAAATTTGGTGGGGTCATCGCATTCCGGCTTGGTATGATGCGCAAGGCAACATTTATGTCGGACGTTCAGAAGCTGAAATTCGCGCACAACATGGTTTAGAAGCTGATTATTCATTAAATCAGGATGAGGACGTCCTCGATACCTGGTTTTCATCAGCACTTTGGCCATTTTCGACTCTAGGCTGGCCGGAACAAACTCCGGAACTCGCTACACATTACCCAACCAGCGTTCTGGTAACCGGTTTCGACATTATCTTCTTTTGGGTGGCCCGAATGATCATGATGGGACTGAAGTTTCAGGGCGAAGTACCGTTCAAGGAAGTTTACATTCATGGCTTAGTGCGTGACGCCGAAGGGCAGAAAATGTCCAAATCCAAAGGTAACATCTTAGACCCGATCGACATCATTGATGGCATTGATCTTGAGTCACTGGTGCAAAAACGCATCTCAGGAATGATGCAGCCGCACTTAGCGCAAAAAATTGAACAGGCTACCCGCAAACAATTCCCGGATGGTATTGTTTCTTTCGGAACCGACGCCTTACGCTTCACCTTTGCTTCACTGGCTTCGAATGGCCGTGATATTCGTTTCGACTTGGAACGCACCGAAGGTTACCGGAATTTCTGCAATAAGCTGTGGAATGCCGCACGTTATGTGCTAATGAATACCGAAGATCAGGATAATGGTCTGAATTTGGAAGCTTGCGCATTTACTCAGGTCGATCATTGGATTAACTCCCGTTTACAGGAAACCACGCAGTCGATCCGTCAAGCGCTCGATAATTATCGCTTCGACTTGGCCGCGCAGACGTTTTACGATTTTACCTGGAATGAATATTGCGATTGGTATCTTGAACTCGCCAAAATTTCCCTCCAATCGGATAACGTCGACTTACAACGCGGCACGCGCCGAACCTTACTCCGCGTCATGGAAAGCATTCTGCGTCTGGCGCATCCGATCATGCCGTTTATTACGGAAGAAATCTGGCAACGCATAGCGCCTTTAGCCGGCGTTGAGGGAGAAACGATTATGTTACAACCCTATCCGGTTTTTGAGATTGAGCAAGTCGACGCAACAGCCACCGCCGAAATTAACTGGTTGATGACCGTGATTTTAGGAGTTCGTCGAATTCGTGGCGAAATGAATATCGCCCCAGGTAAACCCTTACCGCTACTCTTGCAAAAAGGTTCGGCACAAGATCAACAATTTACCGCCAACAATCAACACTATTTATTGAAAATCGCCCGTCTGGAAAGTTTAACCTGGCTTGCTGAAGATGCTGTTCCGCCTGAATCGGCGATTGCGCTAGTCGGTGATCTTCAGCTTTTAATTCCAATGGCTGGACTGATCGACAAACAGGCAGAATTAGCTCGACTAGATAAAGAAATCCAGCGCATTCAGAAGGACTTACCTCGAATTGAAGCCAAGCTCAATAATCCGAGCTTTGTCGATAAAGCCCCTCCTGAAGTGCTGGTCAAAGAAAAGGAAAAGTTGGCTGACTATCTATCCCAGTTACATAACCTTGAACAACAACAACTTAAAATCAGCGCATTGTAAAATCTGCTAATGAATAGCACTCCTGACACTATTAATCCTAGAAATCTAGCTGAATGGACTCAAGTTCTTAGTGTTCAGGATATGCCGATTTTTTCGAAAACCGCGAAGGATTTATATGAAATTCTGGATGATGATGTAAAAGGCGTGATGGAGCTTGCAGCGATTATTTTGCAAGATCCCAATTTAACAGCGAAAGTGCTCAAAATGAGCAATTCACCTTTTTACAATCACTCGCGCCAGAATTTAACGACCGTATCCAGGGCCATTATTTTTTTGGGTTCCAATGTGATACGCGAATTAACCGTCGCTTGTTCTTTCTTCGAAGCGGTACTCTCGCCTGAAAACAAAGAACAAGCCAATCGCGCAATTGCTGATTCAATTCTGGCGGCAGTACAGGCCAAGGAAATTGCCGTAAATGCGCGGCTCGCTTCACCTGAAAGCATCTTTGTGGCCACTTTACTCAATAATATTGGTCCGATTGCTTTCTGGTGTTTCAGTGGCAAACATAGTCGCGAAATGACCGACCTGCTGAAAACCGGTCAATTAAGTCGTGAAGAAATAGAAAAAAAGGTGCTTGGCTTCAAATTGGAAGCACTGACGGCGAGTTTGTGTAAATCATGGAAACTGGGTGGGTTGATAGACGAAGCGATTAGTAATCCATCGTCGCGTAATCAAGAAGTCCATCTAGTAAAGCTAGGCAGAGAGGTCGCTCATGCGATAGGCTATGGCTGGGAGTCTCAGGAAATGCTAAGATGTGTCCGTCAGGTAGAACAAGTCACCGGCCAGTCCTCAAGCATTATTCTCACCCGTTTAAAAAATAATACCGAAACCGCCGTAAAAATTGCCAAGCAATTTGGTGCCAAAGACGCTTCCGATTTTATTAAACAGGCGCATACTCAAGTTAGCCAGCTTGATCAAGAAGAAGCACTGAAAAGTAATATTGCTGATCGCAAACAAGTTCAATTTAAAATTCTTCAAGAAATTGGCTTCATGATGGGTGGACGATTTGACATCAATATGTTGTTTGAAAAAGCGCTAGAAGGTATCCATAACGGAATCGGCATGGATAGAACCTTTTTTTGCCTATTATCGCCGGATAAATTATCCCTAAAAGAAAAAATTGCTTTTGGCTGGCAAAAAGACCAAGTTGGCACTAAACTTGACCTAAAATTAACGCAAAATCCGAATAATTTATTTTACGAAGGTTTAAACCAAGTTTTGGGTTTATGGGCAAATCCCGTCACGCATCAATCACTGTATACTTTGCATGTGACCAATTTGATTGGAAAAGTGGAATGTTTTTTGTTGCCTGTTTATACCGAGAACAAGCCGATCGGATTATTTTACTGTGATCGTGCAACATCCCATGTACCGTTCACTGAAGATGATTTTAACACGGCTAAACACTTTACCCAGCAAGCTACTATAGCATTGTCAATATACCGCATTAATAAGAAACCCCATGACAAATCATCATAAGTTTTCACAATTACACGTTTTACTCATTGAGCCGTCGCATACTCAGCAATTGATAATTACAAATTATCTTCATCAGGCCGGAGTCGTTAATATCGAATGCATCGAAAGCGGATTTGAAGCATTACGCGTAATTCCCAAACTCTTGCCTGAACTGGTCATCAGTGCCATGTATTTACCCGACATGACTGGCGATGATTTATTGCTGGCGATCCGGGAAACCAAAGATGCCTATGCGATGGCTTTCTTATTGATTTCCAGCGAAACCAAACTCGAATATCTGGAACCTATTCGTCAAGCGGGTGCCATCGCGATTCTACCCAAACCGTTTTCTCAGGAACAACTGATTTTCGCCTTAGAAGCAACCCTGGATTATGTCAAGCCTGAAATTATTCAACTGCAACATTTCAATACCGAAGACCTTCAGATTTTAGTTGTAGACGATAGTAGTACTTTTCTCAAATATTTAAGCCATTTGTTAAACGACTTGGGGATTGAAAACATAGCTACCGCGAAAGATGGAACTGAAGCTTTAGATATAATTGCCACACAATATTTTGATTTGATCATAACCGACTACAATATGCCAAATATGGATGGTTTGGAAATGGTCAATCAGATTCGACATGGAAAAAAACAGAATAATATCCCGATTTTAATGATTACCAGCGAACAAAGTGAAGAACGTCTGACACTATTAAAAAACTCCGGCGTATCAGCGGTAGTTGATAAACCCTTTGCTCCAGCGATTATTAAGAATTTAATCACGCGTTTATTGAATTAAATTCAGGGTAAATGTGTCATAGTGGGTTAAGTTGTTAATTTTTTATTTTATCAATCAAATTGAGAACCGGATAATTGATCAATTCTAGCTTTTGTCTCTGTAATCAACTAGGTTGATCGGTTTGATCTAATAACACATAAGGCTCTCAAACTTAATAACAAACATATCGGGGTTTCTTCCTGAACGAACCTAAAGTTTAATCACTACTTAATAGCTTATATCGCAAAATAGATACTTTCATGGACAATGTACCAGCTCACTTGCAATTTAGCGGCCTACCAAACTTTCTGATTCAGAATGGTCTATTAGCAAAAGAAGATATTCAAAAGCACATAGACGAGGCTCAAAAAAAGAAACTTCCATTTATTAGTTATTTAGTTGGTAATAAATTAATAGATGGATATGTCTTTGCTTCAACAGCCTCCGGTTCCTTTGGTCTTCCATTTATTGATCTTAAATCACTCGATATTCGTGCCCTACCCACCAAACTTGTCAGCGAAAAACTGATTCGACAACACCACGCATTACCCCTGTTTAAAAGAGGTAACAAGCTCTTTATCGCAATTTCTGATCCGACTAATTTCCAAGCTCAAGATGAAATCAAATTTCATACTCGATTGAATACCGAAGCAATTTTAGTCGAAGAAGATCTGCTGACAAAAATTATTGAAACATCGCTGGAAGCTGCCGACACCAGCATGAAGGATATGCTCGATACCGACCTCGACAACCTTGAAATTACCGCCGGTGACGAGGAAGATAAGGCAAGTGAACGCGATATGGATATCGACGATGCTCCGATTGTTCGTTTCGTCAACAAAATACTGCTTGATTCAATTAAGCGAGGTGCATCGGATATACATCTGGAGCCCTACGAAAAAAACTTCAGGATTCGTTTCAGAGCCGATGGCATGCTTTCAGAAATAGCCAGCCCCCCTGCATCGCTTTCAAATCGGGTAATTTCTAGAATTAAAGTCATGTCAAAAATGGATATTGCCGAACGACGTGTCCCACAAGATGGTCGCATCAAAATGCAATTGTCTAAAAATCGGGCCATTGATTTTCGGGTTAATACCTGCCCAACATTGTTCGGTGAAAAAGTCGTACTACGTCTCCTCGATCCTACCAGTGCCCAGCTTGGTATTGATAAGCTTGGTTTTGAACCAATACAACAAAAGTTATTTTTAGAAGCAATTCATCGTCCCTATGGGATGGTCCTCGTTACCGGACCCACCGGAAGTGGTAAAACCGTAACTCTGTATACGGGTCTTAATATCCTCAATAGCATGGAGGTCAATATTTCAACCGCCGAAGATCCTGTTGAAATTACCGTGGCCGGAATTAATCAGGTCAACGTTAATGTAAAATCGGGGCTGACTTTTGCCGAAGCATTGCGTGCCTTCTTACGACAAGACCCCGACATTATCATGGTAGGGGAGATTCGTGACCTTGAAACAGCTGAAATTGCGGTCAAGGCTGCACAAACTGGTCACTTAGTGCTATCTACTCTGCACACTAACGACGCCCCACAAACATTGAACCGCCTGCTCCAAATGGGGATTCCGGCGTTTAATATCGTATCAGCCGTTAATTTGATTATGGCCCAGCGCTTAGCCAGACGTTTATGTGAAAATTGCAAAAAACCAGCCAATTTCCCTGATATCACCCTACTACAAGCCGGTTTTCCGGAAGATCAACTTAAAGAACTTCGAGTCTACACTCATAATCCCGAAGGTTGTGAAAAATGTAATGGCGGTTACAAAGGGCGGGTAGGTATCTACCAAGTAATGCCCATCAGTGAAAAAATGCGCGAACTTATTTTGGAAGGTGGTAATACGCTCGAATTAGCCAAGCTCTCCAAATCTGAAGGTATCAATGACTTACGTGCATCCGGTTTACTCAAGGTACAAATGGGTGTCACCAGTTTAGAAGAAGTGGATCGTGTTACCAAGGAATAATCATGGCAGAAAAACCCACCAATAAAAATACCGACCGAATCGACTTCGTTTGGCAAGGAAAAGACAAATCAGGCATTAAAACCAGCGGCGAGATTGCCGCAAAGAGCGAAACAATTGCCCGCTCGGAATTAAGACGTTCAGGCATTCGAGTCATCAGCATCAAAAAGAAACCCAAACCACTTTTTACTGCGCGAGCTCGTCCGATTACGACCAAAGAAATTGCTATTTTTTCAAGACAGCTTGCCACGATGCTTTCAGCTGGGGTGCCGCTAGTACAATCCTTCGAAATTATTGGCAAGGGGCATGAAAATCCGAGTATGTCGAATTTGCTGCTCACCATTAAAGCAGACATTGAGGCAGGTGATACGCTTGCCGAGGCACTCAGCAAACACCCAATGCAGTTTGATGAGTTATTCTGCAACTTGGTCAACTCCGGCGAACAAGCCGGAGTTTTAGAATCGTTGCTGGACAAAATTGCGACCTATAAGGAAAAATCGGAGTCCATCCGCGCCAAAGTGAAAAAAGCGTTGACCTATCCTATTGCAGTACTCGTGGTTGCAGTGATCGTGTCCACAATTTTGCTCATTTTTGTGGTTCCAATTTTTGAAGATTTATTCAAAGGCTTTGGTGCTGATTTACCTGCTTTTACGGTCATGGTCATCGATATGTCCAAAGTCGTTCAGGAATGGTGGTGGATAGCCGTAATATTTATTGTTGTAGCAGGTCAAGTATTTAAATATCTAAAAGGACATTCTCGAAAATTCAATCATAATCTGGACCGACTGTTATTGAAAATTCCTGTCGTGGGATTAATTCTGAATAAATCAGCCATCGCTCGTTTTGCTCGAACCTTGGGTACTATGTCAGCAGCAGGGGTACCATTGGTAGAAGCACTTGCTTCAGTCGCCGGGGCTTGCGGTAATATTATTTACTCGGATGCCGTCATGAAAATGCGCGAAGATGTGTCCACCGGGCAAAGGCTCGAATTTTCAATGATTCAAGCTAAAATTTTCCCCCATATGGTCATTCAGATGGTTGCCATTGGTGAGGAATCAGGCTCAATCGATAAAATGCTCGACAAAGTGGCCGACTTTTACGAAGAAGAAGTCGATAATCTTGTTGATAACTTAAGCAGCCTAATGGAGCCATTGATTATGGCAGTCCTAGGAGTTCTGGTCGGCGGCTTAATCGTAGCAATGTACTTACCTATCTTTAAACTCGGCGCAGCGATACACTAATCATGACCTTACTTGACATCCTTGAGCACACCCCACTTCTCTTGATCTTCTTGGTGACGGTAATCGGCTTAATCGTCGGCAGTTTTCTGAATGTGGTGATATATCGCCTACCCTTGATGATGCAGCGTCAGTGGCGCAACGAATGCCTCCAGTTTCTGAGTCAACCTGCTGATCCAGCAATCCAAGAGCGGTTTAACCTGTTTCTCCCATTATCACGCTGTCCTCACTGCCAAACGGGTATCAAACCCTATCAAAATATTCCCGTCTTAAGTTATCTGCTTCTGAAGGGTCGCTGTGCGTCTTGTTCCGTTGCTATTTCAATACGTTATCCTATCATTGAAGCACTCACCGGAATCTTATCGGCAATGGTCGCTTTAAACCTTGGTTTCTCCGCCGCGCTACCTTGGGCACTGGTACTTACGTGGTCCTTGATCGCCTTAAGCTTTATTGATCTGGATTCTCAATTATTACCGGACAGCATTACCCAACCTCTGTTATGGCTAGGCTTATTCTTAAGTGTGTTTACAATTTTCGCTTCACCAGACTCAAGCATTATTGGCACTATTTCAGGCTATCTAAGCTTATGGACCGTTTATCAAGTCTTTAAATTAACGACTGGAAAAGAAGGAATGGGTTATGGAGATTTTAAATTACTCGCACTGCTAGGCGCTTGGTTAGGTTGGCAATTTCTACCATTGATCATTTTATTATCTTCCTGCGTTGGTGCGGTAGTGGGGTTGGCAATGATTATATTCGCTAAACATGATCACCAAATTCCAATTCCTTTTGGACCTTATTTGGCTGCAGCAGGCTGGATAGCCTTAATCTGGGGAGGCAAACTTAATGCCCTCTATCTTGGATTTGTAGGCATTTGAGATCAATCAAGGAAGGTTAAAATAAGTCAGATGTATAAAATAGGTCTTACAGGCGGTATTGCTGCGGGTAAATCATCTGTTGCGAATTTATTTGCAGAGCGTGGCGTCACCATTATTGATGCGGATCTGATCGCTCGTCAACTTGTCGAAAAAGACCAACCTGCACTCATTAAAATTCAACAACATTTTGGCGATAGCGTGATTAATGCCGATGGTTCCTTAAACCGGCAAAAATTGAGTGATATTATTTTTTCCAATAAAACGCAAAAAATCTATTTGGAAAATATATTACATCCATTAATTTATGCTACCATTCAATGCCAAATAGATAGCTTATCCGATGAATATTGCATACTTGCGATTCCGTTATTATTCGAAACAAAAATGCAACACTTTGTCGATCGTATTCTGGTCGTAGACTGTCCGGTCGAATTACAAATCAGTCGACTTAAGCTCCGAGACCAGCATAATGACGCTAAGATAAACAACATTATTGAAAGTCAGGTTTCGCGTGAGTTTCGACGTCAAAACGCCGATGACATCCTCGATAATTCAAGTGATTATAGTGCTCTTGCCGCACAAGTATTAAAATTACATACGTTATACCTCTCGATTGCCAAAAAATCATTTAACTAACTGAATTAGGATTAGCACTCACAGTGAACGCCCCGATTACTTACGAGTTTCCTCTCAACGAACGTATCCGCGTATTTATCCGGATTGAACAATTATTTATTCAACTGCATCATTTTCTGGCCGGACCTACGGTATTGGATAAACGCGCAGCCATTAAAACCTTACTTGATATCCTAATGATATTTAGTCGGAATGATTTAAAATCTGAAATACTCAAAGAGATCGAACGACATATTAAAGTATTTAACCAAATGGCTGATAGCACTAAAGTCGATACCGATAAATTAGATAAAATTTTGTCAGAGCTAAATAACATGAGTAAAAAACTCTATGCCAATAGCGGCAAAATTGGTATCAACGTGATGGCAAGCGATTTATTTCAAAGCATTTCTCAGCGAAGCGCAATTCCAGGCGGCACCTGTTCTTTTGATTTGCCGGCATTTCATTATTGGTTGGAAAAAGACAGCATAAATCCACTGACTAACTTAGAACAATGGGTGAAACCGTTTAATGACATTCGAATTGCCATCGATACGTTGCTCGATTACATTCGCAATAGTGGCCATACCACTCAGGAAATAGCCGAAGCAGGTTTTTTTCAATTAACTCTGGATAGTAACCAACCTTTTCAATTACTTAGAATCAGTCTGGCGCATAACCTTCCCTATTTTGCCGAAACGAGCGGCGGAAAACACCGATTTACCATTCGTATGATGAATCCAAGCACCGATAACAATCGTCCAAGCCAAACCACTCAAAATGTCCCGTTTGAATTAACCTGTTGTGTTTTTTAATGACTTCCGTTACAGCACTCATCGTTTCCTGCCCAACCTGCAAAAAAGACGTAGCTTGGTTACCAGAGCAACGTTTTAAACCTTTTTGCAGTGAACGCTGTAAATTGATCGATTTAGGCGATTGGGCCACCGAAAGCCATACAATTCCTGGCGACCCCCTCGATACATTCAACGCGGATAATCCCGATCAACTTGATTGAAGATTCAGTCCGAAAACAACCTAATCCCGGCAATGCCTTGAGCTCCATGCGTAATTGCCCGATCTAAATCAGCATATTGCATTCCGCCTAGGGCGTAGATGGGTAAATTGACCCGGTTCACTAAGTTTTGAAATTCCGTCCACCCCATAGCCACTGTATTTGGGTGCGTTAAGGTGGGTAAAACCGGTGCCAGCACTACAAAATCAACACCAATGGCTTCGGCGTGAGCGAGTTGTTGATAATTGTGACAAGACGCTCCCACACAAGAAATACCTACGGGACGTTCAATCAAATTCATCAAATCACGACTGGCTAAATGCACACCAAACGGTGTCGCCCAAGCGCCATGAAGTGCAGAATTAACTAACAGGTTGGCTCGATAAGCTTGACAAAGCGGCAATGCCACCTCTGTGAACGTTTGCACCTGTTCAAGCGTCAATATTTTCAAGCGTGCTTGAATCAACCGAACGCCTTGGTCGAGAATATGCTGAAGCGCTTGGAGTAAAATTTCCTGAGCAGCATAACCAAATTTATTTGCAATAGTTTCGGCATCTAAAATTGCATAGAGTTGTGGCAATTGCACCGCTTTGATGATCGGCACATTTGCTGCCGGAAATGCCAGATCCGACAACATCGCCGATTCCACCCAGCGCAATACCTGCCCTTCTCGGCCATGCGGATGACCTGAATAAGCGGTAATTCGATAGACGTTCAACTGAACCGAGCGATCAGGATAACAATGGCGAATGGTAATAAGTGGGACGGCGGCTGAAACATCAATACCCAGCTCTTCTTCGAACTCTCGCTGCAAAGCTTCAACAATCGATTCCTGGGCATGAATTTTACCGCCCGGGAATTCCCATAAATTTCCCTGATGTTGATGCGCTTGACGGAGCGCTACCAGCACACGTTGTTGCTCATCGGAAACAACCCCGACGGCGACTTGTAAAAATTCAGTATCGTGCATCTATATGTGAGTCTGACTGATGAGCAATGTTATTATTTAAGTCCGATATTCGGCGTTAATGCGAACATAATCATAAGAGAAATCGCAGGTTAATACCTCTTGGGAAGCATTGCCACGCCCTAAGATAACGCGCACCGTAATTTCCTCCTGATTCATCACGCGCTGACCATCGGCTTCTTGATATTCTTCGGCACAACCGCCATTTCTGACGATGCAGACATCCCCCAGATAAATCTTGATAGCATCAAGATCCATATTTTCAATCCCTGCTCGGCCAACCGCCGCTAGAATTCTACCCCAATTAGGATCGCTCGCAAAAAATGCAGTTTTTACTAAGGGTGAATGAGCAATGGTTTTAGCGACCCGAACGGCTTCAGTGGTATCCACTGCTTGTTCGACCACAATGCGCATTAACTTGGTAGCCCCTTCTCCATCGCGAATAATCAGTTCTGCCAATTGTTTACATACTTGGGTGACAGCCTCGGCAAAGCGGGTGTATGCAGGACTTTCAGCAACTAATTCAGGGACCTCTGAACAACCACTGGCCATCAAAACGCATGAATCATTGGTTGAAGTATCGCCATCAACCGTCACTAGGTTAAACGATTGCTCGACCGCTTCAGCCAGACAGCGTTGCAACAAAGCTTGGCTAATTCTGGCATCGGTAGCGATAAATGCCAACATAGTCGCCATATCCGGCTGAATCATACCCGCACCTTTAGTAATACCGGTAATCGTCAAAGGTTTGCCATCAATTTCAAATTGAATGGAAACACCTTTTGGAAAAGTATCGGTCGTCATAATGGCTTTTGCCGCTTCAGACCAATGATCCTCATGCAATTGTTGATAAGCCGACGGCAACGCTTGCGTGATTTTTATTAACGGTAGAGTTTGACCAATTACCCCGGTTGAAAAAGGCAATACTTGTCTGGATTCACCAGCGACCACCGCAGCAACATCAGCACAACACTGCCAAGCATCGTCCAATCCACGTTTGCCGGTTCCAGCATTAGCATTTCCGGAATTAATCAACAACCAGCGTGGATGATGTGCTAAATTTTCACGCGCAATTAATACCGGCGCCGCACAAAAAGCATTGCGCGTAAATACCGCGGCACAGGTTGCTGATGCAGACATTTCAATCAACAACAAATCATTACGCACTTGTTGCTTGATTCCTGCACAAGTGGTTCCCAATGCAACTCCGCTAACCTTATGCATCACCGGAAATATAACATTCCCTACTGCCATACCTAAACCTCACTTACAATTAAATAGTAGCTATCGTAACAGATAGTTTCTTGCCAGAAATTGACATTTTTTATTTTCAAATTTTTCAGATACTTAATTTTTTAACGCGCTGTCATTAAAAATATTTTAAAATTAAAGGCATCCCATTATCCACCACATGAAAATCAACAACCATGAGCTATAAATCTAGTTTAGTAAAAATGGCCATTAAATTAGCTCCCATAAAATTGTTTACCTGGGTTGCTAACTTTAAACTTAAAGGAATTGCCGAATTAGCCGCGCTTAACTTTGATATTGAAGAACGAAAGTTTTACATTCAAGTCCAACTTTTTGGCGAGCAGGAGGCGATTGAAGTGTGGATTGAAGATTTTGCCATTATTAACGAGGAGGAAGCCTATCATTTCCTTGTTCAAAAAGCTGAATCCAACAAACCCTGGTTGAACAACCTACTTTCGTTAATTACCGGCAAAGCCTGGAAAATTCCGGTCATACCACAAATGGCCGCTCACCTTGAACTGATTGCAGAACTATTAGCAACCCCAAAAGTGGAACCACAAGAGGATCAACTCGATTAAGCATTGTTCATCCTGTCAGCATGGATTTATTTGATCCTTAGTCCGTGCTGATTTCAGGGTAATTGGAAATTAAACTGTATTTAAGGCAACTGGACGCGCCAGTACATCCCGCCAAGTTTTGAACTTCGAATCCCTTCAAGTTCCCCCCCCAATGACCTGATTAATTCGTTAACAACCGCCATCCCGATGCCATGTCCGTGGATATTTTCATCCGCTCGCACACCTCTTTGAAGAATTTCTTGAAGTTTATGGGCCGGAATCCCCGGACCGTCATCTTCGATATGCAGCACTAAATTGACTCCTTCAGATCGGCTAGGATTTTGAAGTGTCACCGAAATTTTCTGCCCACACCACTTACAGGCATTATCCAGTAAATTACCCAAAATTTCGTAAACATCTCCTTCTTCACAATAAACCCAACAATGCTCAGGCAGATTTAACTCAAATTGGATATTTTTATCGATATACACTTTTTTCAATGAACTGATAATTTTGTGCAGGATGGTGACTAAATCGACTTTTCCGGAAATTTTCTTTTCGCCTTTAAACGCCGCACGTTGCAACTGATATTGGACAATTTCATTCATTCGGGCAATCTGATCTTCCATCGCCGGGCCATGATCACCCGCCGAAGCAATGTAACCGCGCATGATCGCTAGCGGTGTTTTCAAACTATGTGCTAAATCGGCGAGAGTATTACGATAACGTTCCAGATGGGCACGTTCACTGGAAATCAAAATGTTTAGATTTCCTGCTAATCCCTTTAGTTCACTCGGATAGACACCATCTAAAAATAATTTTTTACCTTCCTCAATTTTTTCGAGATCACTGACAATCGTGCGTAAGGGCTTTAAACCCCAGCGCAACAAGATCAATTGGATAAGCATTAATAGAAAGCCTACGATACCCAGCCAGAGCATCAGCGATTTGCGAAACCGGTTCACTTGATGAGTCACAAATTGAGCGTCTTCGGTCACACTAAATACGTATTCTCGGGTCGACCTTCGGTTAGTTTCCCAAATCACTTTGTAATGCAGAATGTAACGATTATATTTTCGATCCAACTTGAATATAGCTTTGCCGGGTTTAATATCAGTAGGCGCTTGAAAGTCTATGCCGATCGCCGAGGGTGAACGCCAGATAATATTTTTGGATTTGGCCGTCACGAAAGCATAAAGCCCTGAACCGGGATTGGCAAATCTCGGCTCATGCAGGCTGGTAGCCATGCTCAAGCTGCCGGAACTATTCAAGTCGGCTGCCGATAACAAGGCATAAACTTGGACTTGAAGGGTTTCTTTCAAGCCTTGTTCGGTGCTTTCAAGAAAACTTCGCCCAAACACAAATGCCACTAGCGCGAAGAAAAATAACATCACTAAAGTCCCGGCCATAATCAATCTGAAACTTAGCGATTGTGATTTCATAAATAGATAACGTGACTACGTTCAGGAATTATTGTCAGACATTCGATATCCCCGACCACGGAGTGTTTCTATCGGTTTTAACGTGCCGTCAGGGTCGAGCTTTTTACGAAGCCGACCAATAAAAACCTCAATAACGTTACTGTCGCGCTCGAAATCTTCGTCGTAAATATGTTCAGTCAAAACGGTCTTGGAAACCACAGTATTTTTACGAAACATCAGATATTCAAGCACTTTATATTCATAAGCCGTGAGTTCCAAAAGTTTACCGCTGACCGTAACACTCTGAGCCAGCGTATCAAGCTCGATATTACCAAAAGTTAAGACCGGATGGGCGTTTCCAGAAGAACGTCGAAGCAAGGCATTCATGCGTGCCAACACCTCTTCAAAGTGAAAAGGCTTGACCATATAATCATCGGCGCCCGCTTCCAAACCCTCTACCTTTTCTTGCCATCGTCCACGGGCGGTCAAAATCAAAATTGGAAAAGTAATCTGCGCCTTGCGCAATTGCTTAATCAGTTCAATACCTGAAAAATCGGGGAGTCCCAGATCGATGATCGCCGCATCAATCGGGTATTCTTTCCCCATATATAAGCCATCACGCCCATTAATCGCGACATCTACAGCGAAACCCTTATCGGCAAAAAATTGATGGATTTGCTCGCACAACACCGTTTCATCTTCGACCACCAAAATCCGCATGATTGATTATCCTTGAAAATAGTTAACTTTAGAAAGTTCTGAACTCAGTGCGCTTTTACTCTTTGATCATTTCACTTTTAGTATCATTGATATCCAGTATATTACCGGTATCGGCATCAATCGTTTGCTGCTGGATACGCCCATCAAGTGTTAAGGTTTTAATGACATGCACTTTACGCCCTTCAAATTCATCGGTTTTTGCTGATAACACTCGACTTGCATAATTCGAATTAATCACCTGCTTGGTAGCGTCTTCAAGAGTAATGGGCACCACATTCGTTGCAATCGGAGTCTCGGCAAACACGGGAGCCATTCCGAGAACATAAATTAATAGCAGGTCTCTAATATTTTTCATAACTCATCCTACGGGTCATTTGAAGATACGCTTGCCAGCATTATGCTGTTTTGAATAGGCTTGCTTGCTTAATAGTTCAAATAACGCTGACATTGTGATTAGATTTAGCATCCATATATACAAATTTTCTGTGTATAACCCTAACAAAATACAACTTAATCGCCCATGAACGAGGCCAAAATTATTCATGCATCTAAGGTAACCGTCAGATGTGTTAGTTGATTTTACATTAATTTATTCAAACGCTTCGTTTAATGCAAGGTCACTTGAGCAAGGCTTGCAATACTCTGACCAAAGGCTGCGCCCAATTTCCCGGCAATACGATCAATTAAGAGTTCTTCCTGGGTAAAATTGACAATTTTTTTAGCACCGATAATTTCCTTGGCCACATAATCATCATTCCCAAACGCATCCGCAATACCTATTTTTAAACTCGCCTCACCGGTCCAAACTAGACCGGAAAACATGTCATCGGTTTCCTTGAGTCGGTCGCCACGACCTTTTTTCACGGCAGTAATAAACTGCTGATGCACTTGATTCAATAGGCTGCGCATATATTCGGTTTCGTTTTCTTTGATCGGCGAGAATGGATCTAGCATGGCTTTATGTGCACCTGCGGTTAACAGACGGCGTTCCACACCCAACTTATCCATGACGTTGACAAAACCGAAACCATCCATCAACACCCCAATGGATCCGATAATGCTCGCTTGATTTACAAATATTTTATCACTGGCGGCAGCGATATAGTAACAACCGGAAGCGCACATATCGCTGACAACGGTATAAATTGGCAGCGTTGGATGCTCCTTCTTGATCTTGAATATTTCATCATACACATCCCAGGACTGAACCGGACTTCCGCCTGGAGAATTCGCATGCAGAATGATTCCTTTGGTATTTTTGTCTTTAGCTGCATCACGTAACCCATCAATGATGGTTTGAGCATTGGCATTCTGATCCTCAGCAATCACGCCGACTAAATTGACAACGGCAGTATGGCCTTTGCCCTCATCGTCATCATCGAGATGCATTTTGGGATAATAGGCCATGCCAGCGATCACTGCGATATACGCGAACATCAACGCTTTAAAAAATATCCCCCATCGACGCGTGTTGCGTTGTTCGGTAATTGCCGCAAAAGCAAGTTTCTCAAGAACATCCCGTTCCCATCCCGGCAAGGTTGATTTGTCAATATTGTCAGGATTATCGTGTTGATTATCCATAGTGTTAAACCTCTATATAAGCAATTTAAGTAATTCAGCAGGTTGCTGTAAACATAACAAGGGTTGATATTCACGCAATAAATATTCGGGATGCGCCCCACAGGTCAAAGCAACGGCCTGCATTTTGGCTTTGGTGGCCATTTGTAAATCGAAAATAGTATCTCCCACCATAAGTGCCCGATCACTGCGGCAATTACAATGGGCCAGAATTTCCTGCAACATTTTGGGAGATGGTTTTGAGGCCGTTTCATCCGCGCAACGCGTAATCTCAAACAAATCTTCAGTATGTGTCGATTTTAATACTCGCGCTAAACCTGCCCGAGTCTTCCCGGTCGCGACTGCCAGCTGATAGTCGGCAGCTTTCAAAGCGAGCAACATCTCATAAACGCCATCAAAAAAATGTTCACGACCCAGTTCTTGAGTTTTATACAAGTCCTGGTAAACAGCAATCAGTCGCTCTTGCAACACAAGCTCTGCCTCTGGAAATAATGACGCTATAGCGTGATCAATACTTAAACCGATCACATCTTTAGCGGCTTGTCGTTCAGGAATTGGGCAATTACATTCGGCCGCCGCCAATTGCAAGCAGTTGGCAATCCAGTCAATGGAATTGATTAAGGTCCCATCCCAATCAAAAATAATCAAATCAAAGCGGTTTCTCATGAGCTAATAAATCTTGAAGTGATTGAGGCAAAGGCGCACTGCAGGAAAGCATTTTTCCGGTCACCGGATGCATAAATTCCAACTGTTCAGCATGTAAAAATAAACGTTTAAAGCCACGTTTCTTAAATTCTCGATTGAGTTCAAATGAGCCATAGCGCTCGTCCGCAATAATCGGATGCCCCATCCAGGCCGCATGAACCCTAATCTGATGCGTACGCCCGGTTTTGGGTGAAGCAGAGACTAAGGTAGTATCACGATAAAGTTGAATACGCCGGAATAACGTCTCCGCGGATTTCCCCTGATTACTCACGACTACGACCCGCTCACCACCCTCACTTGAGTTTTTTAACAACGGAACAGTAACCAATAGTTTTTGTCGATCCCAACGCCCGGCTAATAAAGCCAGATAGGTCTTATGCACCTGATCATCCCGAAAAATCTCATGCAATTTGCGTAAGGCACTCCGCTTTTTTGCGATAATCAAACAACCGGAAGTATCCTTATCCAAGCGATGCACTAACTCAAGGAAATGCGCAGTCGGTCTAAGCTGACGTAAACCTTCAATAATACCACAATCTACCCCGCTCCCACCATGCACGGGATATCCGGCGGGCTTGTTAATAACTAACAACGCCTCATCTTCGTACAAAACATTTTGTTCGAGACTGGCTTTCAATGAATGCGGAACAGGGCTGATACTTGGTTTTTCAGCAACGCGCACCGGCGGAATTCTGACCATATCCCCTTCAAGTAAGCGATAACTACTGGCAACGCGCCCTTTGTTTACACGCACCTCACCCTTTCTTACGATTCTATAGATTAAACTTTTAGGAACTCCTTTTAAATAAGTAATCAGAAAATTATCCAGGCGCTGATCAACGTAAGACTCGGTAATTTCAACCCATTGAACTTGTGGCTTTATTAGTGGCTGATTCTGATCTTCGCCCAGTGCAGTTCGATGGAAAGTCTCGCCGGTTAATTTTGAATTCATGCTCGATAATGCCTTTAAGTGAAACGGGATGATTGTTTAAATTGATGTAACGCAATAACATTGTTATATTAAGCGGGTTTTAATTCGCATTAAGACCTTTACGCCTTCCATGAACGTTTTAAGTACGTTCTGCGTTAAGTTAAAAGAAGATGATAATGCCATGTCCGGATTAACTCTTCAAAAGATTTTTGGGTTTTATCGCTCGACCCGTGATGAGCGATTTTACGAATCCTGTTTAGCACAGATTTTACAATAAGACTTAAACATCAAAATTAAAGACTGCCATCCATAAATTTTAAAATGCGCTCCCTCCTAAAATTTCGCTCAAAATTTACCACTAGGGAAAATTTTAGTCTTCACCTCCGGAGAGGAGTCCTTAAGATGGCCAAGCCGAATCATTAGATGTACCCTTATCACTAAAAAACCTACAAGAACCACCAAGGGATGGTCTTAAGCGATAAAATCTGATTATGGAGCAGGGAAAAACAAGGATAACTCATGAAAAGAATGTTGATCAACGCTACGCAGGCAGAAGAACTGCGAGTGGCTTTAGTTGATGGTCAAAAGATGTATGATTTCGACATTGAAATCCCATCCAAAGAACAAAAAAAATCAAATATTTATAAAGGAATCATTACTCGCGTAGAACCCAGCCTAGAAGCAGCATTTATCAATTATGGCGCGGACAAACATGGTTTTTTACCTTTTAAAGAAATCATCCCCAATTATCACCAGGAAAACGGCACCGACTCTGAACAAAAATCACGTCCCGCTATTAAAGACCTTATTCGAGAAGGCCAAGAAATTGTAGTCCAGATCGAAAAAGAAGAACGAGGCAATAAAGGCGCTGCCCTTACCACTTACATCAGTTTAGCTGGTACCTATTTGGTGCTGATGCCCAATAATCCAAAAGCCGGAGGCATTTCTCGCCGTATTGAAGGCGATACCCGTAATGAATTGCGTGAAGCCATGAACGCGTTGGATATTCCTGAAAATATGGGGCTAATCGTGCGCACCGCAGGGTGTGGTAAGAGCACTGAAGAATTACAATGGGATTTGAATTATCTACTCCAACTCTGGACCGCAATCGAGCGCTACAGTACCGAACAAAAAGCCCCGTTTTTAGTGTTTCAGGAAAGCAACGTAATCATTCGGGCATTACGGGATCATTTACGTAATGATATTGATGAAATTCTGATCGATAATCTTGAATCGTTCCGCTTGGTACAAAACTTCTTAAAACAGGTA
The DNA here is from genome assembly GCA_947505105.1 of Methylococcaceae bacterium. Classification (GTDB taxonomy): domain Bacteria; phylum Pseudomonadota; class Gammaproteobacteria; order Methylococcales; family Methylomonadaceae; genus SXIZ01. Next base: position 81,766 of record CANNKG010000001.1, read on the forward strand.
ATGCCCCATTTCCTGCCTAAAGCTAAATATTACGACGATTCGGTGCCGTTATTTAGCCGCTATCAAATCGAATCTCAAATTGAGATCGCCTATAATCGTGATGTCCCGTTACCGTCAGGCGGTTCAATTGTCATTGACTATACCGAAGCACTTACCTCAATCGATATCAATTCGGCTCGGGCCACAAAAGGCAGTGATATTGAAGAAACCGCGCTGAATACCAATCTGGAAGCAGCGGATGAAATTGCTCGACAATTACGTCTCCGAGATTTAGGCGGGCTCTTTGTTATCGACTTCATCGACATGATGTCGAATAAAAACCAACGTTCGGTAGAAAATCGTCTGCGTGATGCCTTAAAGATCGATCGTGCGCGCATTCAAACCAGTCGCATTTCCCGCTTCGGTTTGCTCGAAATGTCACGCCAGCGTCTGCGCCCTTCACTCGGCGACTCTTCGCAGCTCACTTGCCCTCGTTGTAAAGGACAGGGTTCAATCCGCAATGTCGAATCGGTCGCTCTTTCGGTACTGCGCATTATCGAAGAAGAAGCGATGAAAAAGGGCACCGAAAAAGTCGTCGCGCATTTGCCGATAGAATGTGCCACCTATTTACTAAATGAAAAAAGAAAACCGATTGAGCAAGTTGAAACGCGCCTTAAAATCAGCATTATCATTTTACCAAGCCGACATCTCGAAACCCCTGATTACGAGATTGAACGCATTAAGGCCAAAGATGTTGCCGAGGAGAAAAGCAGCTATCTGCAACTTAAAGAAGAATCCATTAAAATTCCGGATTTTGTTCAACAGACTAAACAAATCATTGAGCAACCAGCCATTAAAGAGTTTTTACATGATTCTCCGGCTCCGATTCAAAACAAGAATATTTCCGATAGTCTCATCAAACGCTTCTGGCACAAATTGGTAGGCGCACCTGCGCAAACCGAAACAGTCACGGATGTCGATCCTGTCGAACCGGTAACGACCACCGCCGCCCAAAATCCATCTGAAGTGCGTGCTCAAGCGCGACGCAATAATCGCAATAACCGGAACAACCGCAATCAACGAAACCCTAGGCCACCGAAAAATGCCGGTAATAATCAAGAACCGACATCTCTTGAAGAGTCTAATGTGACTCAAGATCAAGAATCCGATTATTCTTCAATAACGCAGGGTTCAGAGGTCGTTGTCAATGAAAGCAAAGCTCCTGAATCAATCAATGAAGATGGAAGTTCCGATACCGTTCAAGCAGCACCTCGACCTCCCAGAAGAAACGGCTCAAGACGCGGCCCCAACAGTCGACGCAGATCACGTAATTCCAATTACGAAAAAAGAACTTCAACTGATTCAGCAGAAGCCCCAGCCACTAGTGAAGCCAATTCGAATACTGAGGAATATTCCGGTCATTCCGCCAGCGAAGATTCAGCGAATAGTGGTGGAAACGAAAATGGCTCGGCACTATCCTACGCTCAAGAGTTCGCCAAACGCGTAGAACAAAACAATACCCAAAGCAAAACAAATAACAACGCAGAAGTTCAGCAGCCTCAGAGTGAAAATCAAAGTGTCGAAAGAAAATCTGAGCCTCACCAAGATTTCAGCCACGAATAAACGAAAATCGATCTTTCACTAACACACCACAGGACTATATCCCCCTTCTCCCAACCAGGAGAAGGGGATCGATAGCTGGGAAATTGTCCTAAACTTCGGTTAAGGTTGATACTTCTCCATTGCTTTAAGCGCCATCAACGCTACATGCACTTTTTCATTAGCCGTATTATCCAATTCATTATTCTTATATACCTTATCCAATAAGCCCTCAGCGACTAAGGCATCTTTAATCCAACGTTTACCGAAACGATAATTGTTTGGAATTTTTGATACTTCACCGGTTTTAGGATTTTTTATCTCATCACTTGATTTGGCCGATACCGCCACTTTAATCGGATTAGTCGGCTTTTGTTCTTGATGATTCATAACCACTTCAGTCGCTTCACCTTTATGAGCAGGCTTCAATTCGGAAGCTAAGGCCCCGTCTGGAACAACTTTATCATTGACGGTGGTATAAACCACATAAGCTACAAAAATAGTGACTAAAACAAAAAGCAATTCACTCATGATTATCTCCGGGATATTAATTTATATTTATTATTACAAACTTAAGGTTATTACTGGTAATTGCTGTTCTTAAAACAAAATTTTATACGATTATTAACTTTAGATTTACGGGGATCTGCCGCTATACAATAAAATTATGAATTATTATGAGGCAAAACCAATGAAAATTGAAAGCGCCAATATCAAATTAAGTAGCCAGCATCAATTACAAAAGCAACAAGAAACCAAGGAATCGTTGCGTTATTGGAAAACTGCTCGTCCCACTCAAGCGCCTCCTCAATTGAAAGATCAACTGAAGATTAGCGAGACTGCTCAAGCAATACAGACCAGCAAGACCAGTCTTGATCCTTCAAGCAGTCTTGATGCGAATGAAAGCTTAATGGCGATGATCATTAGTAAAATGATGAAGGCGCTTACCGGTGATGAGCTCAAAATTTTTGCACCCGAGGATCTTCAAAACATACTTGGCAATGATATTGCCAGTATTGAATTTCAAGCTGCAGCGTCGCCTGCTCAAACGACAGCTAACTCACCCGGTTTTGGCTTAGTTTATGAACGCAGCACCACTACTACGGAATCGGAAGCCACTTCATTTTCAGCCGACGGTATCATCAAAACCCAAGATGGTCAGGAAATTAATTTTTCAGCTCGTTTAAACATGAGCCGGGAATTTGTCAGCCAAACCAACTTAAGAATGACCGCGGGCGAACCTGAAAAAAAAGATCCGCTCGTCATTAATTTCAATGGTAACGCTGCCGAATTATCCTCCACTCGTTTTGAATTCGATATTGATAGCGATGGTAGTACAGATCAAATTGCGGTATTAAAGTCCGACAGCGGTTATTTGGCGCTCGATAAAAATGGTGATGGCAAAATCAATAACGGCTCGGAACTCTTCGGCACAAAAACTGGACAAGGTTTTAGCGAACTCGCCGCCTACGATGAGGACAAGAATAATTTTATTGATGAAAATGACGCCATTTACCAAAAACTAAGAATCTGGCAACATCATGAAGACGGCTCCGAACAGCTTGTCGCTTTAGGCGATAAAAATATCGGTGCGATCTACTTAGGTCACACCACGACGCCGTTTAAGCTCAAAGACACCGAAAATCAAACGCTGGGTGAAGTTACCAGCACCGGGGTATATTTGACCGAACAGGGACAAGCAGGCAGCATTCAACAGATAGATCTGAGTGTATAGTACCCAACTAGAACGGAGGTTTCTCTCACCAAACGAAATTAAAGCGTCCCCCTCGAATCTAAGCCGCTGGTTATGAGTATAATATTGTACTTGTATTAAACTCATGGATAAGCAATGTCAGAAGCCTATTTTTACGAACCCGATTATGCCGTCGAGGCGTTAAAAATACCGCCTAATTCCGTTCAAGCCGAACAATCCCTACTTGGGGGCTTGATGCTGGATAATCAGACCTGGGATGTCGTCGCCGACCGAGTTGGCGCAATCGATTTTTACCGTAAAGACCATCGCCTCATTTTTAATGCGATTAGTCAATTAGCCGAAAAACAAGAACCTTTCGATATCATTACCCTCTCTGAAACACTGGGAGCCACCAATCAACTTGATGAAGCAGGTGGTTTAAGCTATCTGAGCATGCTGGTAAGAGACACGCCGACAGCTGCCAACATCGTCACTTATGCCAACATTGTCCGCGACCGCTCGGTGCTGCGCCAATTGATTCATGTCGGCACCACGATCTGCGATTCGGCGTTTAATCCTGCAGGACGCGATACTACAGCCTTACTCGAAGATGCCGAACGGGAAGTATTTCGCATCGCCGAACAACGCCAGCGTGGTCAGGGCGGATTCGTACCAATTAAAACCTCACTAGCTCAAGCCGTCAACAAAATCGAAACACTCTTTGAACAGGAAGGCTCGATTACCGGTGTCAGCACTGGCTTCAAAGATCTCGACAACATGACTTCAGGCCTACAACCCTCTGATTTAATTATTATTGCCGGCAGGCCTTCCATGGGTAAAACCACCATTGCGATGAACATGGCAGAGAGTGTCGCGGTAGACACCGACAAAGTTGTGGCAGTGTTCAGCATGGAAATGCCTCATGACTCGCTCGCCATGCGGATGATGTCATCTCTAGGACGGATTGACCAACACAATATCCGTACCGGAAAATTGGTGGACGATGAATGGCCGCGCCTCACTTCGACCATCAATCTCCTGTCCGGGAAAAAAATGTTTATTGATGATACCGCTGCCCTAACCCCCACTGAACTCCGTTCGAGAGCTCGGCGTCTGATGCGGGATCAAGGGCAACTCGGCTTAATCGTCATCGATTATCTCCAATTGATGCAGTCGCCTTCCAGCGGCGAAAATCGAGTGCAACAGATTTCCGACATTTCGCGCAGTCTCAAAGCCCTAGCTAAAGAACTGAACGTGCCGGTCATTGCACTATCTCAGTTGAATCGAAACCTTGAACAGCGCCCGAATAAACGCCCGATGATGTCCGATTTGCGCGAATCCGGAGGTATAGAGCAGGATGCTGATCTTATCCTCTTTGTCTATCGTGATGAAGTTTATAACCCCGATAGTCCAGATAAAGGGATTGCCGAAATCATTATCGGCAAGCAACGTAACGGCCCGATTGGCGCAGTGCGCATGACCTTCCTCGGAAAATATACGCGCTTTGAAAATTTTGCCGGGGATATTTACGTTAACGAGGAATATTGATGCTGCCTGCCGCTTACGCCGTCCTGAATTTAGAAGCCGTCCAGCATAATCTAGCCAAAGTCCGCCAGTACGCCCCTCAAGCCAAGGTGATGGCCATTATGAAAGCAAATGCCTATGGACATGGCTTATTGCGCATTGCCGAACAACTCCCGAATGCAGATGCTTTTGCAGTCGCCCGCCTTGATGAAGGCATCATCCTCAGAAAGGCCGGATTTACACAGCGTATTGTCATTCTCGGTGGGTTCACCTGTAAAGAAGAGTTGGATCAATTATTATTGCTTGATCTCGATGTGGTGATTCATAACTTTGATCAAATTTTAATCTTGAACAACAATATTGTGCAGCGAAGCTTAAATGTCTGGTTAAAATGTGATACCGGCATGAACAGACTCGGCTTCAAAAGCACCGAAATCAATAAAGCCTATCAACTGCTCACCACCTGTCCGATGGTTCGGCAACCGATTAACTTGATGACTCATCTTGCTAACGCCGATAATCGGGAAGATGATAAAACGCTCAAACAAATACGCACCTTTAAACAAATGACTGGACATTTCAGCGGCGAATGCAGCATTGCCAACTCGGCCGGAATTTTAGGCTGGCATGAATCCTTGACCAATTGGGTGCGTCCCGGCATCATGCTCTACGGTATTTCTCCGTTCAGCGAACTCACCGGACACCAGCTTGGGCTTCGCCCAGTGATGAGCTTACATTCCAGGCTGATTGCAACTAAAAATCTCGAAAAAGGTGAAACCGTCGGATACGCGAGTCGATGGATTTGTGAAACCCCTACCCGTTTCGGCGTAGTAGCGATCGGCTATGGTGATGGTTACCCCCGCTACGCTAAAACCGGCACGCCGGTTCTGGTCAACGGTCAACGCGTCCCACTGATTGGCCGAGTCTCGATGGATATGATTACCGTCGATTTAGCAAGCCAACCACAAGCCAAGGCAGGTGATCCGGTAGAATTGTGGGGCAACGAATTACCGGTCGAGGAAATTGCCAATTGCGCCGACACGATTCCCTACACTTTATTATGTGGGATTACTCAGCGCGTTCAGATCGTTGAGCAAAATCCGCTAATTGTCTGAGGGTGCTCAGCTGATGGCACATCAATCGTTTAAAAAATCGTCCAGACCAATAATCTTGATGTCCCTACGCTGCGCCTCGCGGCGGTCAAGATCGGTGTTATAACCCCAATCAGCCAGTTGCAATTGAATCCCCTGTAACTGTGGATCGTCTTTAACCTTGATTAGTGCTTCCAGGCGATCTTCGACAAATAAAATAGGACTACCGGGGTGTTGTTCAAGCAAATTGGTCAAAACTTGAGTTTTCGGAATATTAGCATCAAGTCCAAAGAGTCGTTGTTTAGGGATTACAAGCTGATGGGCCTGCAAAATTTCCAACACAAAGCGTTCCTGCTTGGTGGTGAGAATATACCAAGTACACTCAGCAACAAGCCGTTGCAATTTTTGCTGAACCCCTGGAAATAATGGATTCATCTGCAGCCACTCATCCAGAAAATCACGAATCCAAGCATCGCGAGTCGCACTAAACAAGTTTTTTAATTCGGTAATGTCCAGATGTTCACGCTCAATCAAGGCTGATTTTAGGGCATTAAAATCCTTCAATAATGACTCAAGCGTTTGCCCTTGAAATAACAGTCGTAAAATCAATAATGCTTCATAGCCCGTTTCTAAAATGGGTCGGGCTTTACGGAATTGTTCGATAAACGGCGCAGAATCGACATCGCGCATATCCGGCCAAAGCTCAGTAGCAGCCTTCCACGCCGCCATACCCGTTTCAAATGCGCTATCACAAATGACCCCATCGAAATCCAGCGCATAAATCACATTCTGTTTCATCGTTATTCAACCGTCAGTGCAAAATAGAGGGATCAGAGACGTTACATCAAAAAAATTCGTCAAAGCTAAATGCTGACCTCAATTGAGTTTTTTCAGCATTTTGTAATCATCCATAACATAACCGGCGCCAATGTCGGTCACGATGTCATCCACCACGACAAAACCCATTTTCTGATAAGCATTTAACGCAATACGATTATTTTTGTTGACGGTCAAGTAAATAGATTCGAGCTGCGCATCCTGAGCCATACGTTCGATGTCAAATAAAGCTTTTCTCGCTAAGCCTTGACCGCGAAATTGTTCAAGTAGGTAAAATTTGCTTAAAAATAAGCTCCGCTCATCAATATTAATGTTGATACTCAGATAACCTTGCAATTCTGAGCTATGCCCAAAAATTAAAAAATAACGATAGCCGGTTTCAATTTGCTCAGCAATTGCTTGTGGGCTTTGGAATGTTGCCAACATGTAGTCGATCTGAGTGGTACTGATAATCGATGGATAATGCTGATGCCAAATTTCATCGGCCAATTGAGAGACCGCCTGTCGCTCTAAAGCGGAAACAACCGGAATTAAGGTCATAGCGGCTAATTCGAATGTGGTCAAATCTACAAAGACAAAGAGGTAGCACCAATACTACCTCGTTATCGTCTACGAATCCGATTATTTGATTTTTAATCGATCCTAGGTGGTGCGGGGGCAAGCACTTCCCGATAACCGTTAGATTCTGGCTGACTGACTACGCCTTGAACTTCCATATCTTCAATCATACGCGCGGCCCGATTGTAACCAATTTTAAATTTTCGTTGGACACTTGAAATCGAGGCTTTTCGAGTTTCGGTCACAAACATGACCGCTTGATCATACAGCGCATCGGCTTCAGAATCATCGCCGCCATATGCGCCATTACTTTCGTTTGCTTCGGAGTTTTCTCGCAGAATTTCATCCAGATAGTTTGGCGGCGCGGTTTGCTTCAAAAATTCCACAACGCGATGCACTTCATGATCGTCAACAAAGGCCCCATGGGCACGGATCGGAATGCTGGTGCCGGAAGGTAAAAACAACATATCGCCATTACCCAGCAATGCTTCTGCGCCGCCTTGATCAAGAATGGTGCGCGAATCTATACGTGAAGATACTTGGAAGGAAATACGAGTCGGCACGTTGGCTTTAATCAGACCGGTTAGAACATCGACTGATGGACGCTGGGTGGCCAAAATCAAATGAATTCCTGCCGCACGGGCTTTTTGGGCTAAACGAGCAATCAATTCTTCGACTTTTTTACCGACAATCATCATCATATCGGCTAACTCATCAATCACGATGACAATGCTCGGAAGTTTGCTTAAGACCGGTAAATCTTCATCTAAGCCAAGCGGTTTATCGTATTGATACATCGGATCGCGGATAGCTTCCCCTCTCGCGGCAGCTTCTTCAATCAACACATTAAATCCGGCAAGATTTCTAACGCCCATTTTAGACATCAGTTTATATCGACGCTCCATTTCACCGACCGCCCAACGCAGGGCATTTTGGGCTTCTTTCATGTCGGTCACAACTGGGGTTAGTAAATGGGGAATACCCTCGTAAACTGATAATTCGAGCATTTTCGGGTCAATCATTATCAGGCGAACTTGTTCAGGCGTTGCTTTATAGAGTAAGCTCAGAATCATGGTGTTAATCGCAACTGATTTACCCGAACCCGTAGTCCCTGCAACCAGCGCGTGCGGCATTTTAGCTAGGTCTGCGACCACAGGCTCGCCGCCAATATCTTTGCCCATGGCCAGCGTTAAGATTGATTTAGCATTATTGAAAACCGGCGAAACCAGTAATTCACGCAAGGTCACCATTTCACGCTCTTGATTCGGTATTTCAAGACCAATCACCGATTTTCCGGGAATAATTTCCACTATTCGGACACTGGTAACCGACAAAGCTCGCGCCAAATCCTTAGCTAGACTACTGATTCGACTGACTTTGACACCGGCAGCCGGTTGTAATTCGAAACGGGTAATGACTGGCCCCGGATGAACCGCAACCACTTCCACTAACACGTTAAAATCTTGCAGGACTTCTTCAACCAACCGAGACATTTCTTCGAGATCCGCGTCGGAATAACCGTTCACTCGCGTATCACGCTCATCGAGTAAAGATAAGTCAGGTAAAACATTTTCAGACGGAAGATAAGATCGATGCGAAGAGTTCGCTCTTGACTGGTTTTGATAATCGGTAATTTTAAGCTTGGGTTCCAATATTAAAGGAGCACGAGTCATGACCGCAGTATGCGCAACGACTTCCGAGGCATGATGTTGTTCAACAGCTGGTTGATAAGAAGGCGCATGAATTTTCTGATGATTTAAAGTGGCTTCGTAATCTTCATATTCATCAACTTCAGGCTCGTCATCAACCAATTCAGGATAATCGGGCATCATTAATAGCGCATTGTCGTCTTCATCATCCCTAGATAAATCTTCATGAGATAAATCGTCATGAGCCACAAATTTCAATGGCTCGGGCTTAAATGACGCTACTTCTTGTGCAAAATGTGCCGCTTGAGGCGCGTCAAATTCGTCATTGGAGGGGCGAGTATTAATGCCCAAGCTCTGGTCAGTCGAACGCAGTTGTTCTTCGAAGCGAGTCACAACAGGTTTAGGCATTTCTGGACTAATCCGATTATTGTTATCTCTCATGTCAGCGACAGATGGTCGCTCACCAAATCTTGGTTCAGTATTTCTAACGATATTGGGTTTTAATTCGTGCTGGACTCGCTGTTCTCTATCCGCATTGACAGCGCCGATGACTGGTGCAATTTTTACTTTTTGAGAATTATTTCCTGAAGTGCGGTTGCTATGTCTACCTTCTTGTGGAGCTTCGGTTTGAGGCTTGGTTCTGAGAGTGGTTGGATCAGGTTGAAAACGAGCTAAAAACTCCGCCATCACATCTAAGGGTTGCCAGAAGATCCGAAAGATTAACAAGGTGTACTTGCCTATAAAATCCATGAGACCTAACCATGAAAAATCAGTAAACAAAGTCACACCAACTAAAGTCCCCACCAGTAAGATCAAGGTTGCGCCGGAATTCCCAAAGATATGATAGGTTAAATCACCCAATTCCTGCCCTAGCACACCACCAGTGCCGCCCGGCAGTTCCACAACCACACGCGGCATGTGAAGATATAACAATGCGGTTCCAAAAGCTATGGTAAATATAAAGCCGATATTTCGCGTCACAACGGTCGAAAAGCCGGTAGGGTAAAAGTTATCTCGATAAATAAGATAACCTATCCAAGCCAGCATTAATGGAAATGAGTAACCCATTAGGCCAAACAAACTTAGAATAAAATCGCTTAACCAAGCACCTATCAAACCACAGGCGTTACTGATAGTCTGAATCGGACCACTATGCGACCAACCAGCGTCTTCATTACTAAAAGTGATGAGCGCAATTAACATAAACAACGCACCGACAGAACACACCAATAGTGCCAGTTCGCGTATACCAAGCAACGGTTTTTCTTCCATTACAGCAGCCATAACACCTATCTCAAAATGAACTATTAGAGAGAAAACATAATTATAGAGGAATAATCAAAGTTTTTACATTAAATATGCACTGAACGGAAAATTTATCCGCGCCCCTGCAAATTATCTTGTAAAGATTAAGTATTGGTGACATCCAACACTCGCTCAACGATCGGAGCCTGATAGGTGATCAGTTTATCGATAAGTGCGGAGGGATGAGTTTCGACCAGTAGCATTGAACGATGTTTTTCTTGAACAAAGGCTTCGATAACACTATGATCAAGAAAAGCAATCAACGCATCATAGTAATTTTCAACGTTGAGTAATGCACAAGGCTTACGATGCAATCCAAGTTGCGCCCAGGTTAGAATTTCAAACAGTTCTTCAAGCGTTCCAAGTCCCCCCGGAAGCGCGATAAAGCCATCCGCCAAATCCGCCATAAGCGCTTTTCGCTCATGCATTGAATTAACTATAATCAATTCGCTTAAGTGATGATGAGCAACTTCTTTATCAACAAGCACCTGTGGGATGACACCCGTGACTTTACCACCATTGTTCAGGACTGCGTCGGCGATCGTTCTCATGATGCCTATGCTCGCTCCGCCATATACCAGTTCCAGGCCCCGCATAGCCATTTCACGCCCAAGTTGCTTAGCCACTTCCACATATTCAGGACTTTTGCCCGGACTTGAGCCGCAATATACACATAGACGTTTCATTTGATGGAGCTGTTCAAAAAGGGATCGTTTGTGAAGGGAAAAATATTGATACGTCAGAGACGCATTTTAAAAGCGCATTGCCTGATGGAGATTTTACGGTTCAATTAGTTATTATTTTTAAATTCATCCAAATTAATTTGAATAGCCTTAATCATAAAATTCAATTCTTTACGTTGCTGCTTCAGCGCTTCTAGTTCAGTTTCAAGTTGATGGATATTTTCAGCAATATTACCTTTGGATTCATCAATTTTTCTTAGCATTTGCAGTCGATTTTCAACCTGATGTTTATGATTTTTGATTTGGTGCATCAGTGGCGTTAGCACACTATTACTCCAGTTGATCGCATCCTGATGTGCCTGTTTCAGAACATTACGCGCCTTCACAATCAAAGTGCTATAGAGCTTATTGATAACGATGCTTTGCTCGGTAAAGGTAGTCTTGGAACTATTGCGAAATAGCTCACCCTCTTCAAAAATTTGTTCCAACTCAAATTGATATTGTTTGATTGAAAATAATTGCGGTTCAATTTGTTTAAACCCTTGGGTTTCCTGAAATTTCTGATGAATCGCTTTAACCAGACGCCGGGTTTCATTGGTGATTTCGATCGAGTCTTGTAGTAAGTCACGCAGGTCATCAAACAGTTTACGCATGCTCTGTTTCATGCCGTAAGTGGTCAGATTTTTTGCCATCTCATTTCGACTGTTTTTGATAATCGCATCAATCTTTTCTAACGCAAAAGAATCGATGAAGACTTTGGCTTGCTCCGCAAAAACTTTACGACTCCCTTTAAAATTCTCGATATTCGCTAAGTATAAATTTTGACCGTCACGCGTTTCGGCAAGCAGTTTGCCGGTAATTTCAGCATTATCGAAATCGATTTTTTTGAATTCATCAAGCTGCTTATGAGTATTGTTAAGCTGCGTTTCGGTTAAATTGAGCGATTCGGCGACCAAAAAACTCATGTCCCGATTAACAATATTCATCAGAATATGTCGACGCTGTTTAAGGATGTGCTCTGACAAGTAGGTTTCAACACCTGCCAACTGACTCTTTTCAAGCAGATTTGCATCGGATTTTACTTTTGCCAGCAAGGCCTGCTTGGCGGAAACAGGGAAAATTGCGTCTTCATGAATACCCAGCGAAATGGCTGAATTTTTGATCTGCGACTTGATAGCTGCTTTATAGCCCAGCTCTCCGGACAAATCATCCCACATTGCATCAATTTTATTCATGACCACGGCAAGCCCTTGCTTACTATTGCTACGGGCATTACACACATGGCTACGCCACATTTCCAAGTCACTCTTAGTGACGCCCGTATCGGCCGCTAACACGAAAATGATCGCTTGCGCACTCGGGAGCATGCTCAAAGTCAATTCAGGTTCGGTACCAAGTGCATTTAAACCCGGAGTATCGAGAATGACCAAGCCTTCTTTCAAAAGTGGATGTGGAAAGCTGATCAAGGCATGTCGCCAACACGGAATTTCGACTTTTTCAGGATTGATAATACCCTGCTCTGCGGCTTCGCGTTCATTCCATAAACCCAATTTATCAGCTAAATGACGATCAACCTGCTTGGTCGCAATTAATTCCTGAAAAGCTTGCTGCATCTGAGTTGGCGATGTGCAATCAAGATCAATCTGCACCCAACGCTCAGGAAGTTGTTTGTATTCGTTTAAGGAAATATCTTCAAGGCGACTTTCGATGTTCAATAATCGAATATAGCTACTTTCGGGATCGTAAAAAATCTCAGTCGGCGACATTGTCGTTCGACCGGGAGAGGAAGGCAGTAATCTGACTCCGGTTTCCGCAAAGAATAATGCATTAATGAGTTCGGTTTTACCTCGTGAGAATTCTGCAACAAATGCAAGGGTCAGTTGATCGGCGCGTAATCCTTGCAGCATGTTTAAAATGATGGTGGTACTTTGAGGATCATTTAAATCATAACGATTTCGCCATTCCAAATACATTTCTATGGACTGGATCAATTGCTTCCGCCACTGTGAATATTCGAAGAGTTGTTGTTTAAATTCCATATGACTCATAGCAAACCTTTAATGCTAAAGTTACCTTGGTAAAAAATAATAAGCCTCATTACTGATCTATTGTAGCTTAAATCTCGATAACTGATAGGTAATCAACTAGATTTCCCATAACTCATTTGAGTGTATGCGCCTCAAGATAAAAAAACCAAACCATTCATTTATTCCAAGTCATTTGTCTATCTGTTCGAACATTGCTTAATCGAGTCAAAATTTAACTCAAGCAATTCCAAATTTTTGTTGATAGGCTGTTATCGCCTCAAGCTGTTCCTGAGCTGCTGGAGTTACTTCCAGATATTCGATAATATTCGCTAGATTAATAATCGAAATAACCGGAATTGAAAAGATTTGTTCAACTTCCTGAATAGCGGAACACTGATTTTGACCCAGTTCCTGGCGATCGAGCGCAATTAGCACGCCTGCCGGAATCGCATGGGCTTGTTCGATAATCGTAACCGATTCTCGGACCGAAGTACCCGCAGTAATAACATCGTCTAAAATCAACACTCGACCTTGAAGGGGTGAGCCAACCAAGCCACCACCCTCACCGTGATCTTTCGCTTCTTTACGATTAAAACACAGCGGAATATCTATTCCAGTCAGGGCATGATAGGCAATGGCCGTGGTGGTTACCAGAGGAATGCCTTTGTACGCAGGTCCATAGAGAACATCAATCGACAATTTCGATTGAATAAAGGCTTGAGCATAAAACTGACCGAGTTTTGCAAGTTTGGCTCCGGTATTAAATAAGCCGGTATTGAAAAAATAGGGACTGTTTCGCCCGGATTTTAATTGAAACTCCCCAAATTTTAGAACACCGCAGTCAAGGGCGTAGTCGATAAAATCTCTTTGATAGTCAAACATGAACGATAATTAAATTTAAATGATAGTAAAAGAATAGGTGTTGAATGGGTTAAGCAAGTTATCAACCCAAAGCTATAGAACATTTTATATCGTTTTGCTGATGCTTTACGGTATAAATTTTTCTAAAATTGTATCAAGAAAATTCCAACCATTTTCGGTACACCGATAATGATTGTTGGTCGATTCCAATAAATTATCGTTTAAACAATTTGTTAATGCAGGCTCCAGAGTTTTTGGATCCAAACCGGTCGTCGCGACATAGTGATCCAGAGAAAACCCTTCTTGCAAACGTAACTGATTCATTAAAAATTCCAGCGGAATTTCGTCCCGTTCAATGTGCTTGACCTGCCGGCCTGAATCCTTCATATAGAGTTCAGGGTGTTTATTTTTTTGGGTTCGAATGATTCCTGCAGCCTCGGCGAGCGTAATTTTTCCATGCGCCCCGGCCCCAATTCCCAAATAATCCCCAAATTGCCAATAGTTCAGATTATGCTGACATCGACGATGTTCTTTACTGTAAGCCGAAATTTCGTACTGATTGAAGCCATGCTGGAAAAGTAACTGCTGACAAGCATGTTGAGTAGCAAAAATACTCTCATCATCTGGCAACACTGGTGGAAATTTGTAGAAAAACGTATTCGGTTCCAGGGTTAATTGATAAAACGAGATATGACTTGGCTTCAAAGAGATAGCATTGGCAACATCATTTTGACTGGTGGTGATCGTTGCATCCGGCAAGCCAAACATTAAATCAAGATTAAAGTTGTCAAATCCGGCAAGATGCGCAATTTCAGCGGCACGAAACGCCTCCTTTGCATCATGAATTCTGCCTAGTCGCTTTAGAATACGGTCGTCAAAACTTTGTACCCCAATCGAAAGCCGATTAACACCTAGTGCTCTATACTCGGCGAACTTCTGACTTTCAAAGGTTCCGGGGTTAGCTTCCAGCGTAATTTCAAGCCCCTCTTCAAACGGACAAAACGTTTGAATACCTCTAAGTAAACGAGCAAAAGATTCCGGCGCAAATAGACTAGGAGTACCCCCACCAATAAAAATACTATGGATTGGACGAGTAATTTGAAAGGTTGAAAGATCTTGCTGAAGATCAAGCAATAGCCGGTCAATATAAGCCTGCTCGGAAACCGTAGACTTAAGCTCATGCGAATTGAAGTCGCAGTAAGGACACTTTTTGATACACCAAGGAATATGGATGTATAGACTTAGGGGGGGGCTTAACGTAACCAGAATGAAAATAGAAAAATTAGCGAATTATGTTGTTTCAATCACTACTCAAAGGCTGGAAGTTCTTATGCAGAAACGACAGACATTGCCAATGAGTAGTTTTAATCGAGGCAAGCTTAATTGACACCCTCTGCAGCGGCAAGTAATTTTACCAATTCACCTTGCTGATAAAGACTCATCACAATATCGCATCCGCCAACCAATTCGCCTGAAACATACAACTGCGGATAAGTAGGCCAATTGGAATAAATTTTTAAAGCTTCACGTAATTCAGGCTCTTCCAAGATATTGATAAAATGATACTTGGCATTAGACGCTTCCAATGCTCGGACGGTTTGGCCTGAAAAGCCGCATTGGGGAAAGTCAGGGGAACCTTTCATAAACAAAATGACCGAGTGACTTTCAAGCAGCTCTTTAATTTTTTCGTTAATATCCATTATTGTTACCTCTAAAAAAACATTACCTAGTAATACTATCAGGTATTAACCGCTAAAAAAAGTAATTTCAGTAACTATCGCTTGCTTGCAAATTATTTGAAAATTATAATTTAAAGTTTTTCAAGGCAGCTCCAGGCTGCCTTTTTGCATTTTAGGTAACAACTTTATGACTAGCTTTATCATGCCAACCTATGCACGTCTTCCGGTTACTTTCGCCAAAGGTGAAGGTGCTTGGCTATGGGATGATCATGGAAATCGCTATTTAGACGCGCTCGCCGGTATTTCTGTCTGCAATTTAGGTCATGCCCATCCCGCAGTCCATCAGGCAATTTGCGAACAAAGTGCCAAATTGCTGCACACGTCCAATCTATACGGCGTAGCAAACCAAGAGCAACTTGCAGAACACTTATGCCGTTTAAGCGGTATGGAAAATGTTTTTTTCAGTAACTCAGGCGCTGAAGCAAACGAAGCGGCCATCAAGTTAGCTAGAAAATACGGCCATCAAAAAGGCGTTGATCGTCCAGCCATTATCGTCATGGAAAAAAGTTTTCACGGTCGAACACTTGCAACCTTAAGCGCCACCGGAAATGCCAAAATCCAGCAAGGATTTGAGCCTTTAGTTGAAGGCTTCATACGGGTAGCCTATAACGATTCTGCCGCGGTTGAACGCGCTATTCAATGCAATCCGAACATTGTGGCAATATTACTGGAACCCGTTCAAGGCGAAGGGGGAATTAATATTCCAGGCGCGCAATATTTAGAGCAAATAAGAGCTCTTTGCGATCAGCATGGCCTATTGATGATGTTGGATGAAATACAATCCGGCATGGGGCGTACCGGTAAATTTTTAGCGTTTCAACATAGTTCAATTAAGCCCGATGTCTGTACTTTAGCTAAAGCTTTAGGAAATGGCGTGCCTATTGGCGCCTGTTTAACGCGTGGTCAAGCGGCGCAATTATTTTCAGCCGGTAATCACGGATCAACTTTTGGCGGCAACCCATTAGCCTGTAGCGCCGCTTTAGCGGTTTTAAAAACCCTGGAAGATGCTAATATCATTCAATCCGCTCAAACTAAAGGCGATGTAATATGTTCAAAACTTCAAAGTCAATTGCAGTCAAACCCACATATCAAAGAAATTCGCCACTTGGGTTTAATGATTGGAATAGAATTAGATAAGCCCTGCGCAGAACTTGTTAAGCAGAGTCTTGAACAACACCTATTAATTAATGTGACTAACGACACGGTGATTCGTTTATTGCCGCCGCTGATCATTGATGAGCAACAAATTGAACTCTTAGTATCGACACTTGTGCAGCTAATTCAAAAATTTACCGAAGAATAATTATAATTCAATGAAACTCAGACATTTTATAAGCTTGGCCGATTTATCCGGAGATGAAATTCGCGCCTTGATTAAACGTGCCATCGAGCTAAAAGTTAAGCGTGATATCAACTATCAGCCCCTTAAAGGCAAGGTATTAGCGATGATTTTTGAAAAGTCATCGACGCGCACACGCATCTCGTTTGAAACCGGTATGATTCAATTGGGTGGTAATGCCTTATTTCTATCGCCGCGCGATACGCAACTGGGGCGAGGCGAGCCTATCGAAGACAGCGCCAAAGTGATTTCGAGCATGGTCGACTGCATCATGCTGCGTACTTATGAGCATGCCACAGTAACCACTTTTGCGGATTATTCAAGCGTTCCAGTCATTAATGGTTTATCGGATCTATATCACCCCTGCCAATTATTAGCCGACATGCAAACCTTCTTTGAAATACGCGGTGATATTGGCGGAAAATCGGTCGCATGGATTGGTGATGGTAATAATATGTGCCATACATTTATTCAGGCTGCGACCCTTTTGGATTTTCAGCTCAATATTGCCTGCCCTCAAGGTTATCAACCTAATCCAGAGATCGTCGCTGCGGCTGGCAACCATGTCAGATTCTTTGAAACCCCTCGGGAAGCCGCATCCAATGTCGATTTATGTGTAACCGACGTGTGGGCTAGCATGGGGCAAGAAGGAGAACAACAACAACGTGAACTTGCTTTCAAGGGTTATCAGATTGATCAATCGACAATGCAAGCTGCTAAAGACGACGCTCTCTTCATGCATTGTTTACCTGCACATCGTGGCGAAGAAGCAACCGCCGAGGTTGTTGACGGTCCTCAAAGTGTGATTTTTCAAGAAGCGGAAAATCGCCTGCATGCACAAAAAGCATTGCTAGAACTACTAATGTGCTGATAAATTAAGCTAAAGCCATCTACATTGTTTAATAAGGGATAAATGTGAACAACTTACAACGCGCAACAAGCCTCTTACTAATTCTATCGGGTTCAGTGTATGCAGAAACCATCTATCTGACCGATAGCATGGAATTTACTTTACGTGCCACCGAAAGCCCACATGGTAAAACCATGATTATGCTGCCGAGCGGCACCGAATTGGAACTTCTGCATAAAAATAACAATTCGGGCTTCAGTAAAGTCCGTACCAAAGACGGTCAGGAAGGTTATGTGATTTCACGTCACACCACCAGCACACCGGGCAGCAAAGTATTGCTTGATCAAACTAATCAGAAACTGGCTTCTTTGATTGAAGAAAATAATATTTTGAAAGAAGAACTGATTGCCATCAAAGGTAATAATACCCAGGCGTTAACGCCTAACCAAGGTTTACTCGAAGAACGTAATCGAGCAGTACAAGAACTTGCCGAACTACAAGCCGCCTCTTCTCAGACCGTTCAACTTAAACAGCAACGTGATCAATTACAGGAACGCGCCATCAACATGGAGCGCGAACTGGAACAACTTAAACGTGAAAACCAATCGTTACAAGGCACCGAAAATCAGGATTGGTTCTTATACGGCGGCGCGGTTGCCTTTACAGGTATCTTATTCGGTTTGATCTTACCTAAATTAGGCTGGCGTCGCAGAACCAGCAGCTGGGACTCGTTCTAAACCCTTTGAATTCAATACTTATTATTTAACCCATCATCCTTAGGAAACATCTAATGGCTAATTCCGGTGATAAATCCACCCGCTCTTTTTCCTCACTGGTTGTCGATGGCATGGAGCGCGCACCTAGCCGCGCTATGTTATATGCCGTCGGTTTTAAAAACGAAGACTTTAAAAAACCTCAGATTGGTATTGCCTCGACCTGGAGCATGGTCACGCCATGCAACATGCACATCAACAAACTGGCTGACGATGCCGCGCGTGGCGTAGACAATGCCGACGGCAAAGCAGTTATTTTTAATACGATTACCATTTCCGATGGTATTTCGATGGGCACCGAAGGGATGAAATATTCTCTGGTATCACGCGAAGTTATCGCCGATTCAATTGAAACGGTCGTCGGCTGTCAAGGATTCGATGGCATTGTCGCGATCGGTGGCTGCGATAAAAACATGCCGGGCTGCATGATTGCAATCGCACGCCTGAACCGTCCGGCCATTTTCGTTTATGGCGGCACGATTTTGCCTGGTTGCCATAATGACAAAAAACTCGACGTTGTGTCAGTGTTTGAAGCGGTCGGTGCACGCGCCAACAATAAAATCGATGATGCGGAACTTGCCGCCATTGAAGCCAAAGCGATTCCAGGCGCTGGTTCTTGTGGCGGCATGTACACTGCCAACACCATGGCTTCCGCGATTGAAGCATTGGGCATGAGCTTGCCCAATAGTTCCGCCCAAGCTGCGATTTCGAACGACAAACGTCTGGATTGCGAACGCGCGGGCGCTGCGGTACTGGAATTGTTAAAACACAATATCCGCCCGCTCGATATCATGACCAAAAAAGCCTTTGAAAACGCGATTACGATTGTCATTGCCTTGGGCGGCTCAACTAACGCGGTTCTGCATTTACTGGGAATGGCAAATGCGGCGGGCGTCGACTTGCATCTTGACGATTTTACGCGCATTGGCGAACACGTTCCGATGCTGGCCGACTTAAAACCCAGCGGTCGTTACTCAATGGCCGAATTAGTCGAAATTGGCGGCATTCAGCCGTTAATGAAAGAACTTTTAAATGCAGGACTTCTGCACGGCGATTGTTTAACCGTCACCGGCAAAACCCTCGCTGAAAATCTGGCGAATGTAGGATCGTATCCTGATGGCCAGGATATGATTCGCCCCTTAGATAATCCGATCAAAAAAGACAGCCATTTGGCGATTTTATACGGCAACCTAGCCACCGGTGGTGCGGTCGCCAAAATTACCGGCAAAGAAGGCCTGATTTTTTCAGGGACCGCAAAGGTTTTCGATGCCGAAGAACAAGCCTTACAAAGCATCCTGAACGGTGACATCGTTAAAGGCGATGTCATTGTAATTCGCTACGAAGGCCCGAAAGGCGGTCCCGGCATGCGTGAAATGCTTTCGCCAACTGCTGCAGTCATGGGTAAAGGCCTCGGCAAAGAAGTCGCACTGATTACCGACGGTCGTTTTTCAGGCGGAACGCATGGCTTTGTAGTCGGCCACATAACCCCTGAAGCTCACGTTGGCGGCGCTTTGGCCATTGTTCAAAACGGCGATCAAATCACCATTGACGCTGAAAGCAAACAATTAACCCTGCACGTCAATGACCATGAAATCGCGCGCCGTCTTGAAAAATGGCAGGCGCCTGCGCCACGTTATACAAGAGGCGTATTAGCTAAATATGCCAAGCTGGTAAGCTCAGCGTCGTTAGGAGCGGTCACCGATAATTTAGACTGATCTTAATATTTAAGGGTAGGCAGTGTCTACCCTTACCCTTCCCTCTAAATAGGTCTGATCCAGTCCGCATCTTGCGATCTCACACCTACACCTCATTCGCCCATCGCTATGAACAACGACCTGAACCCTCGCCCCCAAACACAACAAGCCTTCGTAGATTGGTTCAGAAATTCTTCACCCTACATTCATGCCCATCGTAAACGCACCTTCGTGATTTCATTCGAAGGCGAAGCAGTGTTAGACATTGATTTTGCGCATCATGTGCATGATTTCGCTCTGCTCAATAGTCTTGGCATTCGTTTAGTATTAGTACACGGCATTCGCCCTCAAATTGACGAGCGCCTGCACAAACTACACATAGAGCCCTGTTTTCATAACCATTTACGCATTACCGATGCTACCGCCCTTGAATGCGTTAAAGAAGCGGCAGGTCTGGTTCGGGTTGAAATTGAAGCGCGGTTATCGATGGGACTCGCAAATTCGCCGATGGCTGGTGCTAAAATTCGAGTTGTTTCCGGAAACTTTATCACCGCCAAACCCATTGGCGTGATCGACGGCATCGATTATTGCCATACCGGGATGGTCAGAGGTATCGACGCAAGTGCCATTCATCAATTACTCAGTCAACAATGTGTGGTTTTGATTTCGCCGATTGGCTATTCGCCAAGCGGCGAAGTGTTCAATTTATCAGCGGAACAAGTCGCGACCGAAGTCGCCATAGCGCTGAATGCCGAAAAGCTGATCCTGATGACTGAACAAAGCTGCATTCATCCGCTCAATCAACAACTGCTCCATCAATTGACAACCCTCGAAGCTGAAAATTTTCTGAAGCAATTTCCGGAGCTTGATCATGCTGTTAGCCGCCCCCTTACCGCAGCGATTTATGGCTGTCAATCCGGCATCGAACGCGTGCATTTAATCAATCGAACTTGTAATGGCGCGTTATTGCTCGAATTATTCAGCCGGGACGGTATCGGCACCCTGGTCAGTTCGATGCCTTATGAAGAATTGCGTCCGGCAACCTTGGCCGATATCGGCGGCATTCTCGAACTGATCAGCCCTTTAGAGCAACAGGGGATTCTGGTCAAACGTTCCAGAGAAAAACTTGAAATGGAAATTGCCGATTATGCGGTGATTGAACGCGACCGCATGATTATCGCCTGTAGCGCCCTACACCCCCTACCCGACGCGCCTGCCGCGATTATTGCCTGTCTTGCGGTTCATCCAGATTATCAAAAAGCCGCGCGCGGCAATCGTTTACTGGAATTTATTTATCAGCAAGCTAAACAACGCAATTTATCCGCGTTATACGCCCTCTCCACTCAAACAGTTCAGTGGTTTGTCGAACGCGGCTTTATGACTGCCGAATTAACATCTCTCCCCACCTCGTTGAAATCGAGATATCATCCGGAACGAAATTCTAAAATCTTGTTTAAAGTGGTTAGTTAATTGGGCGTCAAGAAAAAAACGGCTAAATGAAATTGTAGAAGTTAGATTTATTTAGTTGACAATACAAATAATAAATCAATCAGAAGTGCATTTTATTCACCTGATGTGCCGAATTTTTTGATCAAGAGGCAATATTAAATCTGTATTTTTTTAAGGTATGATAAAGCCCTTCTGATCAGCCCTGAGGAGACCATCAATGAACTATGCACAGTTGTTGCACGTCGCGCTCGATGAAGCGCGCCAGGGTTTTGCCGAGGGTGGCGTTCCGGTCGGAGCGGCTTTGTTTGATGCTCAAGGATGCTTACTCGGTAGCGGTCGTAACCGCCGTGTCCAGGATAACGATCCGTCGGTCCACGGCGAAACCGATGCTTTTCGCAAAGCCGGGCGCCAAACCGATTATCGAGACAAGATCCTGGTGACGACCTTGGCGCCTTGTTGGTATTGCTCAGGATTGATCAGACAATTCAATATCGGCACAGTAGTGGTCGGCGAGTCGGTCAATTTTGAAGGCCATCTGGACTGGCTCAGAGAAGCCGGTGTGGACGTCATTGAAATGAATGATCCTGATTGCATCGAGCTGATGCGACGTTTTATCGAACACGCCCCGCAGCTCTGGTTCGAAGACATCGGCGAATGCCATAGCGATGATTAAAAATCTGCTCATTATCCTGCTGTTACTGAGCCAATCGCCCACTTGGGCAGATGAATTGGAACCGGTTTCGTTACAGTTGAAATGGACCCATGCATTTCAATTCGCCGGTTACTATGCCGCGAAAGAGTTGGGCTATTATCGGGAGGTTGGACTTGATGTCACCATCAAAGAAGCCCTGCCGGGTATGAATGTCATTCACGAAGTCATTTCGGGAAATAGTCAATTTGGCGTCGGCACCAGTAGTCTATTACTCGCACGAAAAGCAGCGCAGCCGGTCGTGGTGTTGGCGGTGATTTTTCAACACTCGCCACAAGTGATTATTAGCGGCAAAAATAGCGGCATTCAAAGTATTCATGATCTAAAAGGCAAACACATCATGTTCGAAAGTGCCTCCGATGAATTACTTGCCTATCTGAAGCGAGAAGGAATTCCACTGGAAAGCCTTAACAAGAACGAACATAGCTTCAACGTTGACGATCTAATTCACGGTAAAATCGACGCAATTTCAGCCTACGCCACCAGCGAACCCTATTTTCTCCAGAAAGCCGGTTTTGATTACCAAATTTACATGCCACGTTCTGCAGGCATTGATTTCTATGGCGACAATTTGTTTACTTCAGAGCAAGAAATTCGCGAACATCCTCAACGGGTCAAGGATTTTCGAACTGCCAGCCTCAAGGGCTGGGCGTATGCGCTTGCGCATCCCCAAGAGATCATTGAGTTGATCTTGAATCAATATTCCCAAAACAACTCCCGCGACTATCTTGAATTCGAAGTCCGCCAAATGACATCCCTAATTCGCGATGATCTGATCGAAGTTGGCTACATGAATCCAGGGCGTTGGCGCCATATTGCCGAAACCTATGCCGAACTCGGCATTATCGAAGATGGAATCATGCTTGACGACATGCTTTATCAACCTGATTCCGAACTTCACCTCCTTCACTATTACCCCTATCTCGTCTCCGCGATAGGTTTAATTGGCATCGGGGGGATAATCACCGTATACATTTTCAACATCAATCGAAAACTAACCAAAACCCTTACCGAAATTCAAGCGGCAAATTCTCAGCTCCAAATCCTCTCTACCGCAATCGAACAAAGTCCGACCTCGATTGTAATAACAAGAGCCGACACAACCATTGAATATGTCAATCCGTTTTTCACTCAAGAAACCGGTTATAGCCGCGCCGAAGTTATTGGCAAAAATCCTCGTATTCTTCAATCCGGCTTAACTCCTCCCTCAATTTTTCAGGATATGTGGACCCATCTCTCCCAAGGGGAACAATGGACCGGTGAATTAATCAATCGACGCAAATCAGGTGAAATTTATTGGGAACAAGCCCATCTTGCACCGATCAAAGATCAACATAATCAAATCACTCATTATGTCGCAGTCAAACTGGATATCTCCGAACACAAACACGCATTGGATCAGCTCCAATTTCTAGCGCATCACGATGGCCTGACCCGCCTACCCAATCGCACCTTGTTCTTTGATCGAGTAACTCAAGGAATAATATCGGCCCAACGAAATCAGACAACTTTAGCGTTGATGTTTATCGATCTCGATAAATTCAAACCGATCAACGATCAGGAAGGGCATGCGGTAGGCGATCAATTACTGATCGAAGTCGCTCAACGCATATCGGCATGCATTCGGGACTCCGATAGTGCCGGGCGGATAGGCGGCGATGAATTTGTGGTGTTGTTGCTGGATGTCGGTTTAGAAGACAATGCCATGCATATCGCCAATAAGATTCGTGAAAAGATCTATCAACCCATCCTACTTAATGAAAAAATGCTTTCGACCTCAGCGAGTATTGGGATTGGCCTATACCCAGTTCATGGGGTTAATGAAATCGAATTAGGTAAACACGCAGACCGTGCCATGTATGCGGCAAAACACCAAGGCGGTAATTTGGTTAAGGTATTTGAGGCATCAATGGCACCCGACCCAACCATTTCAAACTAAGGTAACTCGCCATGAATACCATAGCACCATAAAATGTGCTGAACAACGTGAAGCGCATCGTTTATCTAACTTTGACAATAAAAGTGCCCACATGACTCAAGCCTACCATTTCCGCGCCGCCGACCACTGCTTTGTGATCGAACAATACAACGACCTTAGCCCATTGGCAGGTTTTCTCCCCGGTATCGCCGGAACCATGGGACGTCCCGCCTGGGTGTTTTATGTCAACCGAGGACAGGCCATCGCAAGCTTTGGCGTCCGCAATAAGGACGGCGCCTTTTTAGAATTCTATCCTGCCGACAAGGCGTATCAACTGACGCAATCGCGCGGTTTCCGCACTTTTCTCAAAATTCACGATGGCGAACGCATCCATACTTACGAACCGTTTCAACGCGGTGCGGGAGCAAATGTCAGCCAACGCTTATCGGTCGCGGCGCATGAAGTGAGCGTTGAGGAGGACAATTCACCTCTGGAATTCAGTATCCGCGCCGACATTTCCACCCTGCCTGAAGCGCCGGTCGCAGCTTTATTGCGCCGAGTCATAATCGTCAATCATTCTACTCGCGCCCGCAAAATCGAGATTGCCGATGGTTTGCCGCAAGTGCTGCCCTTTGGCCTCAATCAATGGGGCGTCAAATTTATGAGTCGAACCTCGGAAGCCTTTATGCGCGTCGAAGGCGTTACCGAAAACCTACCCTTCTATCGCTTAAAAGTCTTCCCAACCGACACTCCACAAGTCGAACCGGTTATTGCCGGCAATTTCTTCGTTGGATTTTTGAATGGCAAGCGCACCCAAGTGTTAGTCGATCCAGAACGAATATTTGGCTTGGCCGGTGACTTTTCCAAACCGGAAGGTTTTTTTAACAATACTGCGCTCGACTTCGAACAGCAAGTCAGCGCCAATCAGACGCCTTCAGCCTTTCAAGCCATCACACTGGAACTCGAACCGGGAGCAAGCCAAGTATTTTATGGATTATACGGCCACGCCCGCTCATTGCCTGAACTGGAGCAATTCCTCGCAACGATCACTCTGGACGATTATTTCGAGCAGAAACGCGAACAGAATCAGCGTCTGGTTGCCGAGATTACTCAAAAAGCATTTACAGCAACTGCCAAGCCCTTGTTTGATGCCCACGTCCAACAATGTTATCTCGATAATGGTTTACGCGGAGGTTTTCCGACTCAAGTGCCGGGCAATCTCTACCTGTATTTGTTTGGCCGCAAACATGGCGATCTGGAGCGAGACTATAACGATTTTTTACTCCAAGATACCTGCTTTTCCGAAGGGAACGGCGACTTCCGCGATGTCCTGCAAAATCGTCGCCTGGATTTATTTTTCACGCCGTCTTTGGGTGACAACACTATCCGGTATTTTTTCAATTTAATTCAACCAGACGGCTACAATCCCTGCTCGCTCCGCAACTCTCGTTTTATAGTCGAAACGCCGCAACAGTTTTCACAGTATTTCGATCATTTTAATGGTCTAGAAGCCTTATTGGCACGGGAGTTCAAATATGCGGAACTCTGGCAGGTACTCCAAGGTGCAACTGAGAATCCCACCTCAATCATCACAGAAATTCTACAGCATGCCCAAAGCATCGAAGATGCCGAATTCGACCGAGGGTATTGGTCCGACCATTGGACTTATTTGGTGGATTTATTGCATAGTTTTGCGGCGATTTTCCCAGATCGCCTGACCGACTTGTTCAATGCCAAAACCTACAGTTTTTTTGATCCCACCCATATCGTCCTGCCCCGTGCGCTTAAATACCAGTTGACGCCCAGCGGAGTGCGCCAATTCGGCGCGGTACAATTCCGTCCCGACAAAAAAGCGCTGATCGAATCACGCCCGGCACGACGTTACCAAGTGCGCGCTCAAAAAGGCCACGGTGCCATTGTTTATACCACCTTGCTTGGAAAAATTCTGACGCTGATAAGCAACAAATTCGCCACCTTGGACCCTTTTGGCGTTGGCATCGAAATGGAAGCCGACCGCCCCGGCTGGTGCGATGCACTCAATGGCCTGCCTGGCATTCTAGGTTCATCGGTAAATGAAACCATCGAACTCAAACGCTTGGTGTATTTCACCGAGCAAGTGGTGATCGAACTTACCCAGGCACCGTCACTACCAATTGAATTGGCAGAGTTTATCTTGAGTTTAGATGCCCTGCTCACTCAAGCGGAACTGAGTGCAGAACAATTTTGGCAAGCCAGCGGAGCTCACAAGGAAGTTTATCGAGAACAGATATTTATGGGTTTTGATGGCGCCGAACAATGTCTGCCTATAGTCGACATCCAGAATTTCTTAGCCAAAGTTTCCGTGTACCTGGATGGTGCTATTGCCAAAGCCAGAACCCCTAAAGGCATCATCACTTACTTTGCCTATCAGGCCGAGCACTATCAAAGCCATCCGAACGGCCAAATCACTGTCACGCGTTTCCGACAACAACCACTGCCACTGTTTTTAGAAGGTTTCGTGCATGCCCTGCGCATTGCCGAACTTAATGACGCGCTTGTTTTGTATGAGGCAGTACAACGTTCCGAACTGTTCGATCAAAAACTCGGCATGTATCGCCTGAATGCCCCGCTCGGTGAACACGCGCTGGAGTTTGGACGGATTGGCGTCTTCAACTACGGCTGGCTTGAAAACGGCTCGATTTTTCAACACATGCATTACAAAATGGTGCTGGAAATAGTGCGCGCTGGCTTAGTCGAAGAGTTTTACGCGCAGATGGATAAATTACTCGTCGCATTTCGCGATCCTCTGGAATACCGGCGCAGTCCGATCGAAAACTCCAGTTTCTTGGTTAGCAGCGGCTTCGCTATCGATCCCAGGCAGCACGGACGCGGCTGTGTGGCGCGTCTTTCCGGCGCCACGGTAGAACTTTTACATCTGTGGACGCTGTTATTCTTAGGCCCGAAACCGTTTACCTTCGAAGCAGAGAAATTATGCTTCAAACCAAAGCCGCTGCTTTCAAAAACTTTGTTTACGATCGCCGAACAAGCTATTACCTTCCTTGCTAACACAGAGAATTTACCCGCAGACAGCATTGCCTGCGCATTTTTAGGCGATACCTTGTTGGTGTATATCAATCCTACACGGCATAATACTTTTGGAGCAGATGCGGTAAAACCATGCCGATTTATATTGTATGGACGCGATGGACGCGAGCAAAGCATCGATGCTTTTCATCTGGAAGGCTCGACGGCAGAAGCGCTTCGTCTGGGTAAGTATCGTCGAATAGACATTGTGCTTGGACGGTAATTATTCATTTCCACATGGATAAAGGAGTTTCCGGTTTTATGACAGGGACATACACGGATGTTTCTATGGAAATTAGAAAAATATAATGGATTTATGTTGGCTTATTTTTAATCGTTTGATTGCCACAAATTTAAAACTGTTAAATTTGGATAATCAAAATCACTGACATTTCGGGTCACTAAACACAAATCATGATGCAATGCTGTAGCAGCCAATAAACTATCAATAGCTGGCAAGGGTCTGATGCTGATTGCTTGTAAACGCCCCCAGCAATCGGCCACACCGGAATCAATTTTTAATAAACGAGCATCAAACCATAAAGAAATTTCGATTTCTAACCAGTTTGATAATGCTAGTTTTCTTGGACTATCGGATAGTTTTTCAATGCCTTTCCTAATCTCGCCCAAAGTCAAAACACTTAAAAAAAGCGATTCTTTAGGGACTGAAGCGAACCACTCAAGCACTTGTTCATGGGGTTTAGTGCGTTTCAGTTCAGAAATGACATTGGTATCTAACAAATATTTCATAACACTATATCTCTGCAGAGAGATTTATCCCTAGTCAAATCGAGATCAACCTCCATCAGGGGGGAGTTTCTAATAAAATCAACAAAATTATCGGATTGCGAGGTTGATTCAGCTGAAGTTTCTTTTTTGATCAAACAAGCCAACTTCAAAAGCGATTCTATCGCTTCAATGGGTAAGTAGTGAATTTCCTGGACTAATTGCTGTTCTAATTCGGCTCTATTCGGCATTATGCTTCTCCAAAAATTATTCGTTCAGCTGTTATTTGGTTTGGTTCCATTCTACTGCTGCTTGATATTGTGATCGATCATAAAGCGTTTTCTGATTTTTATTTTTGAAAAATATTAATAAAATCATAAATGTAGTCTTCAGTTAAAAATTCATTTTCATCTTTCGCTTCTTGACAAGCTACATACAAGTCGAGCGCTTCCAAAACTTATCCGCTTGTTTTTGCTTCAGCTACTGCAAAAATTGTTACTATAGACTTTCATAAATTAAATTTCCGAAAATACGAAAATTCCCTCTTTTGTCGGTATGCTTGACGCCATAAGAAAATACCGCCAAAGGAATGCTTGAATGATAGCGCTCACCTTCTCCAAACTGATTTTAGAAAAACTGAAAGA
>CANNKG010000002.1 GCA_947505105.1 Methylococcaceae bacterium
AAACGATATAATCGTACATCGCTTAACCGCATGGCTATTAATACGTTTTCTTTCAGTTTTTCTAAC
Organism: Methylococcaceae bacterium; assembly: GCA_947505105.1. Taxonomy (GTDB): domain Bacteria; phylum Pseudomonadota; class Gammaproteobacteria; order Methylococcales; family Methylomonadaceae; genus SXIZ01. The sequence goes on from CANNKG010000002.1 coordinate 67, forward strand.
ATCAGTTTGGAGAAGGTGAGCGCTATCATTCAAGCATTCCTTTGGCGGTATTTTCTTATGGCGTCAAGCATACCGACAAAAGAGGGAATTTTCGTATTTTCGGAAATTTAATTTATGAAAGTCTATAACATGACCAAATCATAATGTTGTTCACGCAACATTTTCAGGGCTTTTTTACCGTGATTGACGATGGTGATTGCCGCATCCGACAAGCTAAGCAATTCATGAATAATCTGTTGCTGATCAAGATTAGTCTCGACAATCAGTAATTTTTTACCGACGAGGAGCGGATGGATATTGCTGATGAAGATGTTCATAGTTGAATTGGCAGGCTGTTTATGCGCATCATGATTTGCATAGCTTGAAATACCGAGAATCAATTCAAATGCGAATCGGCTGCCTTGTCCGGGGGTGCTTTGGATTGCAATCTCGCTGCCCATCAGTTGGAGCAGATCATGGCTGATCGAAAGACCTAAGCCAATACCGCCAAAGCGTCGAGTATTTGCGCCGTCTACTTGGGTGAAGGGAAGAAATATCTTTTCACGATCTTTGTTCGACATACCGATGCCGGTATCGGTGATGCTAAACAGAAGTTTGGCCCGAGAACGTTCACGTTGCAGCAGTTTAATCTGTAAGCTGACTGAGCCTAAATCAGTAAATTTGATGGCATTACTGAGCAGATTGCTCAAAATCTGTTGTATTCTTAGGGCATCGCCGATCAAGAGTTTAGGTACGTTGGTATCCAGCTCGATTTTAAAATCGAGGGCTTTTTCTTCGGCACGATGAATAAATAAATTGTTGATATTTTTGAGGACAACATCAAGATCGAAAGCACATTGATCAAGGGCGATGCGTCCGGCTTCCAGCTTGGAAGCATCCAGAATGTCTTTTAGAATACTGAGTAAACTATGCGACGACTGGTTGATTTTTTCGAGATAGCCTCGGATATCGGGCGCCAATACTTTATTTAAAGCAAGATGAGATAAGCCCAGAATGGCATTCATGGGCGTGCGAATTTCGTGGCTCATATTGGCGAGAAATTCTGATTTGGATTTGGCGAGCGCTTCGGCTTTATCCTTGGCTTCAATGAGAGCATGTTCTATACGTTTGCGTTCGCTTAAATCACGGATGACCGATTGCAGCACAATTTTGCCATCCAGGGAAACCCTGGAAAGTGACACTTCGGCTGGAAAAATAGAGCCATCACGACGTTGGTGCAGCCATTCAAAACACATATAGCCGTTGTTAATGGCAGTAGTCATCGTAGCGATTGAAGCTTTCCATGAATCCGTACCGTCTTGCTGCATCGTGGGTGAAACTTCGGCGGGATGTTTACAACAAAATTCTTCAACGCTGGAATAGCCAAATAAATCAAGCGCTGCCTGATTGCAATCGAGAAAACCGCTCAAATCGGTCATGGTGACGGCATCATGCGCGACATTAAATAGCTCACGATATTTACGTTCACTTTGTCGAAGAATTTCGGCATTATTGTTGGTTTCAATCGCAATTCCGGCTAAATTGCCCGCCCGCTCAATCGACATAATGTCATTAAGCGAAGGCGTTGCTGTTTCTCGTCGATAGATGGCGATGACTCCCAAGACTTTACCATCGCTGCCTTTGATTGGTTCTGCCCAGCAAGAGGCTAAATTGGCATTTTTAGCTAAATCTCGCAGGGTCGCCCAGTAGGGATGTTGTTGAATATTTTCGGTAATCACTCGGTGACCTCTGAAGGCGGCTGTGCTGCATGAACATACTGCATCGCTAACGGGTAGACCATCGATAGCCTCATTGAAAAAATCAGGTAGGCTTGGACTTGCGCCTTGGACCAAATATTTTTCGGTCGTATCGAGTAATAGAATACTGCACAGTCGGGTGGGATCTTCCTGTTCAACACTGTGAACGATGGATTCAAGCACTTCGGGTAATGGCGCTCGCTGGGCTAATAGCTCCATTGTGAAACTCCGATGCTGTTCGCGAATTTCTGCAGCTTTACGCGAACTGATTTCGAGACGTAACCGATACACCCAATAACTAAATAGTAAAAACAGCAATATTAATGCCGAGCCATATTTGATCAAGGTAGTGGAACTGATCTCCGGTTCGATGGTAAGCCCTGACCAGTGATTGAAAATGGTTTCAAGTTGATCTTTCGGAATACTTATCATCGCTTTTTGGATGATGGCGATGAGTTCCGGATTGTTTTTGGTAATCGCAAAACCATGCTGACTTATATAATCGGTCTGTCCGGAAAATCGGAGGGTATAAAACCCCCCATTTTTAATCGCATAATTAGCGATTCCGGCATCTCCGACGTAAGCGTCGGCTTTTCCATCCAGCACTGAGTGTAATGCGGAGTAGGTATCGTTGGTCACGACTAATTTTATGCGCGGATGATATTTACTGAGCATTTCTTGCATGAAATAGCCTTTTTCGATAGCGATGCGCTTGCCGTCAAGGTTTTGCAAGCTGCCGATAAAGCTACCCTGGCCATTGTCGATGATGATGGCGTAACTCGTTTTATAGGGGTCGGTAAAATGGAGATATTCTGAACGTTCCGGTGTTTTAACCGCACAATCCAACATATCGAGTTGATGATGTTTGGCCATTTCCAGAATATTGGTCCAGGAATCGTCATGAATGATTTCAAAACGTACCCCCAGTTTTTTTTCGATTAGTTTGACATAGTCGGCAGCAAGCCCCCGGTATTCACCTTGAGAATCAATCCATTCGTAGGGAGCAAATGCCTGATCGACCCCGATTTTGATTACCGGATGACTAATAAGCCAGTTTCTTTCCGCATCAGTCAAATTCAAGTTATCGCGTTGCGATTTATAGATGAAGTTGTTCAGTTCATTTTCAGTCAAAGAATTATTTAACCCTGAAGCTGTATAAGCGTCTGCGACCATTTTTAGACGATTAGGTTCGATGAGGCCAAGCGGAATCAAATCTGGCAAAATCAGTTTACGCGTTTCGGCGGCTTCAAAATGTAAATGCTCCAGGCTCAACTTACTATGATATTTGCTGTGAATCACCTCGATTATTTCATCGGGATGATCCAGCGCATAACGCCAGCCTCTGAGTGCGGCGCGCAGGAATCGATCGGCCCGTCCTGGATGTTCATTCAATTCTTTACGACTGGTAAATAAAATATCACCGTAGAAATCGATGCCATAATTTTGCGGATTAATAATATTGATTTTCAAGCCTATTTGCTTGAAATAGAACGGCTGATCCGTCAAATAACCGGAAATGACGTCGACCTTATTGTTGGTTAACAAGTCATAGTCATTGCTTTGCGGCAGCAGGATGTAGTCTTTCTCGCTGATGTTGGCGTTTTCCAACATGGCTCGAAGAGGTGCTTCATTAGTGCTGATAATATCCGACATGATCCGTTTGCCGACCATTTCATAAGGGCTAATGATTCCCGAATCTTGCCGACTCATAAATACCAGCGGATTATGCTGAAAAATTGCCGCAAGTGCAGAAATTTGCTCGCCACTGGCATATTGGGATAATAGTCCGGAATCGCCTACGCCATACTCAGTCTCACCAGAAGAGACTTGTTTCACGAAATTCTTTTCGAGAACGCGTTCAAGGATTTCAACCTCTAAACCTTCTTCAGCGAAATAGCCTTTTTCGATGGCGGCGTAATAGCCTGCAAATTGAAATTGATTGAACCACTTTAATTGTAAATGAACTTTTTCAGGATTAGCGGACACGTCTGCAAGCACCGTACCGACCACGAGCAGGTTCAAGATCAAAAAGAAGCAAAAAGTAAAAATTCTGCGTATGGGATGTATAGACATCTAAGCGGCGATTGTTGGCCTAATTGAAATGATTCAACGATTAAATATGGAATGATATGATACTAAAGATAGTACAAATAATTTGGTATTGTTAGTCGTCGATATTCAATGTTTGAGTAAGCAGTCGGTTTAGGTGATCAATAGCGGTATTCTATCGTTTTTATTGAAGGTTGAACCCGGTGCTTTGTTGTCAGAAGTTTCTGGTTAGGAACGAATAATTAACTGATTGCCGGACGGGGCATATTGCGCTGTTCCTTCTGGCTATGGGGACCCTGTATAAAACACAATATGACGCACCGGAGTAAGGTAAGTTATTTTGGGCGAAATCCTTATTGACGGGTGTAGCGATGTTTTATACCCGCCGGAAAATAATCTGAATCAGCAAACGAGCGTAGCGTAATCCGTGGCAATTGCCGTTCCGGCGGCGTGTAGTTGGCAAATTCGCTATTCAGTCGGAGCAATTGTTCCCGAATCGAGTTGGCGATAATGGTGGTCATCATTTCTGCAGGTTCAACGCCCGGTAATAATTCAACTGCGATGTGCAGGAAACAATCGCCGTTATGCGTTTCGTGGGTTTCGAGAACGAATTTTCCGGTGACCCAATACATGATTTCGGGTTGTTCAAGACCGACGGTGACGTTTTCTGGAAAAATATTAGCGCCGTAATACGATACCGTAAAATCAGCTCGGCCGAAGACATACACGAACGGTAAGTGACGCACCTTAAAGTCCTTGGGTAGACCTAAATCGACAAACGACGTAATAGCGTAGTCGTTCAAAAATGCCCACATCTCCGCGTAACTGATAATCCCACCTTTATCGGCGATATGATAGCGTACTAAAGGAATTGTGTTATCGCCTGAAATAACCAGCGTCCCCTCGTGTTCTTCAAAGAACCGGCTATGTGGATCGTATTGAACGAGGGTGGGCAGGCGAGATTCCCCGAACAAGGTGCGGGCGGCTTCCGGATGCTCGGCCAGCCAGCGTCGAATCGCGATGCTAAACGGCGTCTCATTGCCCAATACGCCGCCGTCGGCCGTTCCATAAAGCGATGCGCTATCAAAACAAGGGGCGTTTGAACCCACTCGATCACTGACCAGACTACGCCATTCTTCACTAAAAACTTCGCCAGCAAAGACCAGCTTGGGATGATAATCGGCCCATTGGATATTTTCGGCAATGCCTGCGTCGATAACATCTTTGATAAACGGTGGATAACCCAGCAACACGGTTTGTTCAAAATGTGGAGCCAGTTCACGCACCACTCGAAAAATTTCCGCTTTATTATTCCCCGGAGTGGCGACCATGAGCGGATAACCTTTCTGCGCCAGATGCCAGCAGCAAGAAGTTGTGAATAGCCCCCCAACCCAGTTACCGAGCGCAAAGCAAATGACGACTAAGGTGCGCCGTTCGTGAGCGCGAAAACTATCGAAAAAAACCTGTTCGAAGCGGAGGGCGATATCGAGTTCATTGAGTGCCGAGCGTGGCCAAAATGTAGGCTTGCCGGTCGAGCCGGACGAAACGGCAACCCGGTCAGCTTGGTCAAGATTCCCACCGATGCAACGATCTGGAAGTGGATACGCCTGCATATAATTGGGTTTATTCATCAAGGGGAGAGCGGCAAATTCATTTAATGATCGAATCTGTTCGACATTGACGCCGTGGTGTTCAAGAAATTTGCGATATGCGGGTACCTGATTGACGCAGCGCATAAAAAGCGCGAGAACATGTGCTTCAGGCGTGTGATTTTGGTGTTCTTCTAAAATGGTATCAAGTGATTTGATAAGAAAATCATGGGAAATATTGTCGGATCCTGAATGAGATGAAGTGAGCATGGCAATTTACCTGCGAAATTTAGTGATAAGCAGCGAGATTAAACGTTTTACAAAGCATAGCTGATATTGTAGCGATACGAAAGCACAACCTTCGCGTAGTATGGAAAATCGTATTGTTTAGGAATGAAAGTAAAATGTAGGGTGGATAAGCGAGAGCGCATCCACTCTTAAAGGTTCTTTCTGAACGGCAACAATTCTCGGGTCTGGCTTTGGTACTGTTGTAACATTTGTTGTTCTTCGTGCAAGAACTGTCCAATTGCACTTTTAAATTGTGGATTTTGAATCCAGTGGGCAGAGTAGGTGGTGATGGGTTCGAAACCCCGCGCAATTTTATGTTCGCCTTGGGCGCCCGAATCGAAGCGTTCTAGTCCGTGTTCAATACAAAAGTCGAGGCCTTGGTAATAGCAAGCTTCAAAATGTAAATTCGGATATTCGTCATCACATCCCCAATACCGTCCATACAAGGTATCCGTGCCGACAAAGCTTAATGCTGCGCCAATATAAGCTTGATCTTTAATTGCCAGAATCAGCAATATTTGTTCGGGCATCGTGGCGGCAAGCCGGATAAAAAAATCGAGATTTAAATAAGGCCGCATGCGATGTTTAAAATAAGTCATCTGATAAAAATTGTAAAACACTTGCCAATGCTGCTCAGTCGTTTCTATGCCACGCAAATGAATAAAATGAATGCCTTGTTCGGCTACTTTGCGCCGTTCGCGCAGGATGGTTTTACGTTTGCGTGCGTTAAATGTTGCGCAATAATCTTCAAAATCGCGATAGCCGTGATTAAACCACTGAAATTGCACGCCTTCCCGCACCAATAGTCCAAGTCCTTGTAATTGCTCAGTTTGCTCTTGACTGTTGAATAAACAGTGCCAGGATGAGCTTTGTTGAGCCCCGGAATGGTGTTCAATAAATTCCAGAAGCAGGCTTAGGACTTGGCACTCATCGACACCGGGCTTAATGATGATGCGTGGTGCCGGGCAGGGCGTGAACGGCACGGCGGTTAACCATTTGGGATAATAGCGGAGACCGTGCTGATGGTAGGCATTAGCCCAGCTTTGATCAAACACAAATTCGCCTTGAGAATGTGTTTTCAGATAGAGCGGACAGAGCGCAAGCAATTCTTCTCTGTCATAAATCAAAAGATGCCGCGCCGACCAGCCGGATTCGGCAGCGGCTGAGCCACTCAATTCCAGAGCGCTTAGAAATTCATGGCGCAAAAACGGATACCCGCTACCGGCCAATAGGTTCCATTCGAGCGCTGAAATTTCCGCGAGGCTATTAAGCTGCTTGATCTGCATTCGAGACCTGTAGGCCGAACCGCTCGACTTGTGCCCAATCGGTAAATTCAATGATAGTCGTGGGATCGGTCGGGCCTTTGGTGATCCACATAATCAAACGAATCATCAGGCGATCAAAAGGGCCGTAACTCGGATAATCAAGTTTTCCGGCAAATACCGCCGTTTGTTTGGGTTGCCAAGGACTGCGTTTGAGAAATTTTCGAAAATAGGGGTTCGTCGCCGGGGTATTTTTTTCAGGTTTCCGCGCCACAATGTTGACGGAAAAAAACGCATTGGCTTTGCGGTCGAGTTCCGTTTTGTGACGTTTGATAAAGTCGAGGATTAACGGATGGTGCTTGCCGTAATGAATGCTCGAACCGATGATAATTTTATCGAAGCCGCTTAAGTCGGGATCTCCTGGTTCAGCAATCGATACGACCGACACTTGATGGCCTTGCTGTTCGATAATGGATTGCAATTTCAGCGCGATTGTTTGGGTATGTCCGCTGACGCTTGAATATAAGATTAGAAATTTTGCCATGGGGATGCTCGTTGGTATGGATTAATGGATAACTAGTTTAGCTTCGTTTGTGACTTCGCCGATAATCGCGGCGTCGGTGATGCCTTGGCTGTGCAACTGCGCAACGCATTCCTCCGCCTGTTCTGATGGTACGGCAAATAATAAGCCACCGCTGGTTTGCGGATCAAAGAGCAGCGGATGACTTAGGTCGTTTATCTCAGGTGACAGCAAGGCTTTTGAACTGTGGTAATTACTTGGGGCCAGAGATGCCTGATAGCCTTTGGCAAATAACTCGGTGACCCCGGTAAACGTTGGAATTTTTGAATAATCAATTTTAAGACCGAAGCCGTGCGGGTTAGTTCTGAGCATTTCAAGGGCATGTCCTAATAATCCGAACCCCGTTACATCAGTGCAGCCGGAGACTGCAAAGCCACGCATCACGTTGAGTGCGCTGCCATTGGATGCCAGCATGCTGCGAATGGCTTGATCGACCAGTTTGCCGTTGGATTGAGCTAGCATGTTGGCGGCTAGAATCACGCCGGTGCCGATGGCTTTGGTGAGGATTAAACGATCACCTGCGCGGGTCAGATTCTTCTTGAGCAGTTGTTGCGGCTTGACGATGCCTTGGACGGCCAGCGCGATTGATAATTCTGCGCCTTCGCCGGTATGGCCGCCGAGCAGCACGGCAGCGTTTTTTGCCAGCACATCGAGAATGCCGGACATTAGTTGATAAAGCTCCTCCTTTTGGATGGTTGGCGTCGCAGGCTCAAGCGTGATGCCGACTTGCGCGGCGGTCGGTTGGCCGCCCATCGCATAGAGGTCGCTGAGGGCATGTTGAGTTGCAATCTGGCCGAACAGGTAGGGATCGCTAATGAACGAGCGAAATTGATCGAGGCTATGGAGGTGTAAACCCGGTTTGGTTATTTCAACTAAGGCGCAATCTTCGCCTTCTTGAACGCCCAGTAATACCCCTGGCGCTTTAGGGATAGCCAGTTGGCTCAAGCTCTCGGCGAGCGTCGCCGCAGCGATTTTACTACCACAGCCGCCGCAGGTATTGGCGTGCCAATGTTCTGCTTGCAGGGTGGCTTTCGCTACGGGCATGGTTTTACGAATTGGCCCCGGATTGAACGCGTAGTTTTTAGCCTGAAATCGGCGCATAAAATCCCGGTCAATCCAGTCTTTGACGATCCAGAGCGTTGAGGAAGATAAACAACGGAGGATTGAGGCGTCGTCTTGATGCACCAAGGCTTTCCGTTCGCCGACCGTGATCAGCGATAACACATGTCGTTTCGGGACAAAGGTTTTTAAGGGGACGTTGTGCGTGAAAAAAGCGCGGATATTGTGACCCAGAATTCTGCCTTCTCTAACCGCATACACGCCCGCTTTTTTTAACGGTGAGGGCGAAAAATGGATGCAGTCGCCTGCCGCGAACAAGTCATTTTGATTTTCGACCCGAAGTTGGGCATCGACTTTGACGAAGCCCTGTTCATTGATCGGCAATTGAGAATCCTTGAACCAACCCGGCGCTGCCGCTTGCGTCGCAATTAAGGCGCGAAAAAAATTTTCGGAGCGGCTTGAGGATTCACCACTTTTTAACAGCAAGCCAGTCTCATGAATTTGCAATACTTCGGTATTGGCGTAAATAGCGATGTTCAGCTCTTGGAAGGTTTGTTGGAGATGCTGTTGTGCTTGATGATCCTGGGCCGATACCAGAAAATCATGCCTCTGAATCAGGCAGACCCTGGCATTCCAGCGGTTTTGGTCGATTAACAGCTTTAAGATGATTGCGATTTCCACGCCGGCAGCGCCAGCGCCAATCACCGCTATCGAGAGACATTCTGAACCACTATGGTTTCGCAAATCTTCAAGTAATTGAGTCCATTGGCCGATGAATTGCGAAATCGGTTTGAGAGGTATTGCCTTGAAGGTGGCATCGGGAGCGAAAACCTCGATGGCTTTAGGCACAATACCGACATTCAATGAGGCGCAAGCGTAATGAACATCAACCCGGTTTTCGAGCTGAACGAGCTTTTTGTCAGTGTCGATGCCGATGATTTTCGCTTGAATAAACCGATGCCCATGTTCTTCGCACATCCGGCGCATATCAAAATGACAATCTTCATAAGTGTAATAGCCAGCCAAGAAACCAGGAATCATCCCGGAGTAGGGAGAATGCGTCTGGTCTGAAATCAACGTGATGCGCAGCCCGCCAATTGGCTTCATGGAAAACATCTTCAACACCTGAACATTAGCGTGGCCGCCACCGAGCAGCAACAGGTCCGACACTATCGGGGGCGGGGGATTATTCATGGGCTATCGTCCGGATAAAATTCAAGCAATCTTCCCAAGCCCCTTTAAACAAGGTTGGGCGAGCTTTCAGGGTAAACGAATACAAATATTGTTTATCGTAGTACACGGTCAGTAAGCGTTCTATCCAATCCAAATGCTGCTCACGAATTGTTTCGTTCAAGGTCTCGGCGGCAAAGGCTTGGCTCAGCAAATGTTGAATATGCGCGCATTCAAGTCCACCCAGTTTGTTGTGGATGCGTTGAACATTCTGGGCAAAACCGGCAGCCAGCTTTTGGAGACTTACACCATGGTCGAAAGGCGTTTGAAGATATTCTTGGTAAATTTCCAGCGCTCGTTCACGCGCCGGGCTCTCAATAATAACCATTGGTGCCTGACTCATTTGGGTATACACGCTATCAGGCAGATGGCAGCGACCAATATTGGGGCTTTCATCTTCTAGAATCGCGGTGTGGGTCACTTGTGAAAATGCTTGAGCCAGCATATTTTCGAAGGTTGCCTGTTGCGGTTGACTTGTGCCTTCAATACCACCAAAGGCACTGCCTCGATGCTGGGCAAGCGCTTCAAGATCAATACAACGCTCAAGTGTATGCAGCAAACGCGTTTTGCCTGAGCCAGTCATGCCGGACAAAATAATCATCGGTGGCGGCTCGGACAGGATTTTCAATGCTTCATTTCTTAAGGCTTTGTAGCCACCCTCGATTCGCTGAGTAGTGAAGCCGTGCTGATAAATCCACTCCTGGGTGATCCGTGAACGGAGTCCTCCGCGCCAGCAAAAGACTAAAGCGGGTTCGGAAGAGCCTTTAATGGCGTCGCACCATTGTTGAATCAGATGCTCACGGTAGGCACCGCCGACGAGTTGGTGTCCCAGAATTTTGGCTGCTTCCGAGCCCTTCGTCTTATAGGTCAGGCCGACTTGGTGGCGATGCGCATCACATAAAATCGGAATATTGAGTGTATTGGCAATATGCCCGGTGTGAAATTCACCTTCCGAGCGAACATCTATGATCGGGCGCAAAATTGCGTCGCTCAGGAGTTTAAATGCCGCGGTTGCCGGCAAACTTGGATATTGAGGCATAAGTGGTTGTCAGGATGGTTAATGTCACCTTTTAAATGCCGCTAATGCTACCACGTCTGCATGGCATAGCAATCAAAAGCGTTTTGAGTGAATTGATAATAAATCGGTGTCGTCATGTTGATTTTGATAACGCCATAGGTGCAATTTCATTCGAAAAATTAACTACAAAATTGCGTGTTAATGATTTGAAAAATGTATATACGTGAAAAAAATTGAACCTATGCGCTATACTTCAAATTTGCAGTAATAATGAAAAAATGAATTTTGTTGCTAGGCGTTTTTTTCACGCTTTGCTCGCTGTTCAGTCGTCGATGATGATTTAAGCAACAAGTTGGATCGCGCTATTTTCATTAATCACAAGGTTTTTACGGAAAAATTAGGTGTTTGGCGTATGCGAGCAAATCTGAATAGTAGTCAATGGCTTAATCTCAAATTGTCAGATCTACCCCGTTTGGTTTTGATTGCCTTGCTCTATGCGTTTGTCGCCAAACTGGTACTCTCTCTCGCATTAGAAAATAACAATGTCACTATTTTTTGGATGCCGGGCGGGCTTGCCCTGGCGGTATTGATATTGTGGGGCGAACAATATGGCGTCGCGGTATTTGTGGGTGCGCTATTGGCAGGTTTCTTGGTGGGCGATTCGTGGGTGGTTTCCGGCATGTTAGCACTCGGGAATACCCTTGAAACTATCTTTGCGTATCGACTTTTACAACGTTTAGGTAATTTTGATAGCGGTCTATCGAAAACCGATGATTTTTGGTTTCTGACGGGTGTTGCAGCGATTTGTGCCTGTATTAGTGCGTTGATTGGCGTGGGTACTCTGTACGGGGCTGGTTATTTGGAGCCTAAAGCTTTATTGATCAGCCTGTTGCGCTGGTGGGAGGCCGACACGCTGGGTATCATTCTCGGAACCCCCCTAGTTTTGGTGTGGCAAACTTGGCCTAAGCATTGGTTTACACGATCAAACATTCTAAAAACCATCGGCTTTTTTTCCCTGGCGTTTTTTACGGGCTATCTGGTGTTTTTAGAAGGATTTAGCGAGCAATTACAGGTTATTGCTAAAGGCTATTTGATATTTCTGTTTGTGGTATGGGGGGCATTGTTCTATGGTCGTCATGGCACTTTATTGATTATTGCCGTGACGACTTTTCAAGGTTTGTCGGGCGCAGTCCTAGGTAAGGGCTATTTTAAAGAAGATTTTCAGCAAACCGGTTTACAAAATAGCTGGTTTTTTATCTTTGCTTTGACGATTACCGGAATGATTCTGGCGATTATTGTCGAGCAACGAAAACAAGCTCATGAAGCGTTACAGGTTAAAGAGCGTCTATTGTCCGAATCGCAACGGATTGCTGAAATCGGCAGTTGGTTGTGGTATTGCGCGAGTGGAAAATTGATCTGGAGTGAACAAATCTTCCGTATTTTGGACATAAACGCTTGCGCCGATGAACTCAATATGGAAAATTTTTTATTGATAGTTCATGCGGAAGATCGGGCTAGGTTCCAAAAATGGCTGGATGATTGTCAAGCGCTAAGACATCCGGTGGGTATTGAGTTTCGTATTGTTCGACCCGACGGTGAAATTCGTTCCGTTTATGGTCAAGGCGATATGGTGTTAACGGCGGATGGTCGCGACCAATATGCCATGGGAACGATGCAGGACATTACTGCTAGAAAAAAAGTTGAACATGCATTAGTTAAATCGGAACAGTTAATCGAGGCCATTTTCGAAAATACCCAGGAAGGCATTTGCGTGATTGATACTGAAACCCAGAAATTTCTGTATTTTAATCCCGCCTTCGAAGAGATGTTAGGTTTTAGTGCCGAAGCATTAAGTACGATGCAGGTGGCTGATATTCACGCTTCAGAGGATCTGCCCTACATTCAAAGTCAGATCGAGCGAGTCATTCAGGAAGGTCGATGTTTAATCGCCGAGATGCCGGTAAAAACCAAGGATGGACAGATTCTATATATCGATAATAGCGCCGGGTTGTTAAAGCTTGACGATAGATCGCTAATAATCGGTGTGTTTAGAGATAATACCGAGCGCAAATATCAAGCAATGCAGGTCAAGCGACTGACACAGGCGTATGCCGCGTTGGCGTTGACTAATCGTGAGGCGCGTCGTGCACAGAACGAAGTCGACCTTTTTGCCGAGGTCTGTCGTATCAGCGTCAGCGAGGGTGGGGTAAAAATGGCTTGGATCGGAAGATCCCTGAACGATGACCCTGCAATTCAAGTGGTTGCCGCGTATGGCAATCATCTGGAATATTTGGATAATATCAGGCTTTCGATAAACTCTGCGCTTCCGGAAGGACAAGGTCCAACCGGAACGGCTTTGCGTGAAGGACGAACATTTATCGTTCAAGATTTCGTCAATGATCATGCGACTCGGCTGTGGCGAGATCATGCTAAGCACACCGGCAATTGGCAAGCGAGTGCAGTCTTTCCAATCCTGCGCGCAGGAGAACCTTATGCGGTACTTACACTTTATCATGCCGAAAAAAATGCTTTTGATAGCTTGATTGTCAACCTGATGAACGCAATGGTTGACGATATTGGTTTCACCTTGGATATTTTTGACCGAGAACATGAGCGTCAAAAGGTTTTAAAAGCGTTACGTGAAAGCGAAACACGTTTTCGTACCCTAAGCGATCTGATTCCGGATCAGATCTGGACCGCAGGACCTGATGGTGGTCTCGATTATATCAATAACCGTCTGTTGGAGTTTTTCGGTTGTTCGGCTGAGGAGATCTTGGAAACTGGCTGGATGACACGATTGCATGCGGATGATTTTGCTAAAGTTATGACGCGTCGTGAGCAATCATTACTGACCGGTGAACCTTTTGAGCTTGATTTCAGATTGCTAAACGCTAAAGGGGAATATCGATGGTGTGTGGCAAAAGGCTTGGCTGCTCGAGATGAGCAGGGAGCGATTATTAAGTGGTACGGGATCAATGTTGATCTTCATGAGCGCAAGCAGGCAGAAAATGCGCTAAAAGAAAGCGAGGCGCGTTTCCGTAATCTGGCAACTATTGCGCCAGTAGTCATTTACCGAACCGATATTCACGGTGAATGTATCTTTGTCAATGATACCTGGAGAGAACTGACTGGCTTTTCGACCGAATCCGCCTTAGGCGATGGCTGGATGAGTCGTGTATCTGTCGAAGATCGTGAGCGGGTTTATCAGGAATGGCGAACAGCTTTTGAGACAGGAAATGAGTTTATTGCGGAATATCGAATTAATACGTTGGTGGGGGGATTTAAAGAGGTTCTTGGACGAGCGATTTCGACCTATAACGACAAAGGCCAATTGCTTGGGTTTGTCGGTACTTTAACCGATATTACCGAACGTAAACGCAATGAAGAAAAATTTCGGCTGGCGTCGAGAGTTTTTGATACCACTCAGGAAAGTATCTTAATTACTGATGCCTGTTGTAATATAGTTGATGTAAATCATGCCTTTACGTTAATTACAGGTTATGGGAAAGACGAAGTACTCGGGATGAATCCTCGTTTGCTTAAGTCGGGTTATCAGGATCAGGTTTTTTACTCGACTATGTGGCAATCCATTGCGCAGAGCGGTCATTGGAGCGGAGAAATGTTGAATCGTCGCAAAGATGGTGAAGTTTATCCTGAGTGGATCACTATTTCGGCGATTACTAATAATCAAGGTGCATTAACGCATTATGTCGGAATTTCATCCGATATCAGCCTACTCAAGAAACATGAAAAACAACTCGAACATCTAGCGCATTACGATGCCTTGACCGGAATACCGAACCGAATTTTGTTGCTTGATCGTCTGCATCAGTCGCTTGCGCATCACCGGCGCTCAAAAAAATTATTGGCAATCGCTTATCTTGATCTCGATGGTTTTAAACCGATTAATGATGTTCACGGACATGCGGCAGGTGATCGAGTGCTGATTGAAATTGCCAAGCGTATCCAGCAAAATTTACGTGGTGGTGATACGGTTGCGCGTCTTGGCGGCGATGAGTTCGTGATGCTACTACAGGATTTTGAACAGCTAAGCGATTGTCATTATACGATCAACAGGTTGCTGGAGGCGATTTCAGAGCCGATAGCATTGGAAAATCAATTTTTTTCGGTGACTGCCAGTATCGGTGTCACACTCTATCCTCTCGATGACGAGGAACCCGATATCTTGCTGCGTCATGCTGATCAGGCGATGTACCTTTCCAAAAAAAATGGTAAAAACCGCTTTTTTCTTTTTGATCCAGACCAGGATCTGCGGATTAAAACTCATAATGAGTTCAGACTACGGATCGAACAAGGCTTGCTCGCTAACGAATTCGAAATGTTTTATCAACCCAAAATTACCTTATTGAACGGTGAAATTGAAGGATTTGAAGCTTTGATTCGTTGGCGACATCCTGAACGGGGTTTATTGGCGCCGAATGAATTTTTGCCGTTTATTGAAAACTTTGAACTCGAAATTATGTTGGGTGAATGGGTCATTGACACGGTTTTAGGGCAAGTTTCTGCCTGGAATCAGCACAATTGTAGATTGAATGTCAGCATTAATATCGCAGCGACTCATTTACAAACTGACGAATTTGTTGAGCAGTTGAGAGAGAAATTACGGCGATATTCCGGTGTGTCGGCCAGTCAGTTGCAAATTGAAATTTTGGAAACTGCCGCGTTAATGGATATGCGGCAAGTGACCGAGAGAATCAAAAGTTGTCAGGCTTTAGGCATCAGTTTTGCGTTGGATGATTTTGGCACAGGCTATTCCTCGTTGGCTTATTTGCGTAAATTACCCGCGGATATTTTGAAAATTGATCGAAGTTTTGTGCGAGATATGTTAATTGATAAAGATGATCTTGCGATTGTGCAAGGGGTGATTGCCTTAGCACAAACCTTTGGGCGCAAGACCGTGGCGGAAGGGGTTGAGACTATTGAGCATCTTCACGCATTGCGCAGGATGGGTTGTGATATCGGTCAAGGTTATGGAATCGCCAGACCAATGCCGGCGGCGGAAGTGGTCGGCTGGTGTGAGCAATTTGTCTGTAATGCGGAGGTACTTGGTTTGAAGCATTACGACGCTGTTGATGGTTAAAACCTTAAATTTCCCGGTTGGCTTCTTGTGAACCAACCGGGAATCAGAGGCCTTATTGAAGTTTGGCTTTGAGCATTTTGTTTACTTCAGCCGGACTTGCTTTGCCTTGGGTCTGTTTCATTGCCTGACCGACAAAAAAGCTGAATACCTTGTCTTTACCGCTTCGATATTGAGCAACCTGGTCTGGATTGTCGGCGATGATTTGGTCGATAATCGCTTCAATCGCGCCGGTGTCGGTGATTTGTTGCAAGCCTTTGCTGGCGATGATTTCATCGGCGCCACCGGGTTCTTGCCACATCGTCTCGAACACTTGTTTCGCAATCTTGCCTGAAATCGTGTTGTCATTGATGCGTAGTAGCAATCCGCCCAGACGATCAGGCGAAATGGGCGCCTCAGTGATTTCGATGCCGTTTTTATTCAGCGCGGCGATGACTTCACCGGTTACCCAGTTAGCGCATAATTTTGCTTCTGCGCCGGATTTGGCAACGACTGTTTCGAAGTAGTCGGCTAAGTCGCGCGAAGAAGTCAAAATGGTTGCGCTTTCATCATCCAACAGATACTGATCTTTAAAACGTTGTTTTTTAGCGGTCGGTAATTCCGGTAAGTTGGCTTTGATGCTTGCTAATAATTCGGAATCGATCAAGACCGGCAGCAAATCCGGGTCGGGAAAATAGCGGTAGTCGTTGGCTTCTTCCTTACTACGCATCGAACGGGTTTGATCTTTATCGGCATCGTACAAGCGCGTTTCTTGGACGATTCGGCCGCCGCCTTCAATGATCTCGATATGCCGTTCAACTTCGAAGTTGATGGCTTTTTCGATAAACCTGAACGAGTTGATGTTCTTGATTTCGGTACGCGTGCCGAATTCTTGCTGGCCTTTGGGGCGAACCGACACGTTGGCATCGCAGCGGAACGAGCCTTCTTGCATATTGCCGTCAGAGATGCCGAGATAGCGCACCAGTTCATGTATTTTTCGCATGTAGGCCACTGCTTCTTTGGCTGAGCGCATATCCGGTTCGGAGACAATCTCAAGTAACGGGGTGCCGGCGCGGTTTAAGTCGATGCCGGTCAGACCGTGAAAGTCTTCATGCAGCGATTTGCCGGCGTCTTCTTCCAGATGCGCACGGGTAATGCCGACACGTTTGGTGACGCCATCCACATCAATATCCAGATGGCCTTTGCCCACAATCGGCAAATCCATTTGGCTGATTTGATAGCCTTTAGGTAAGTCCGGATAAAAGTAGTTCTTACGCGCAAATACCGAATAGGGTGCGATTTCGGCGTCAATCGCCAGACCGAATTTAATCGCCATACTGACGGCTTCTTCATTGAGTACAGGTAATACACCGGGTAAGCCTAAGTCAACTGCGCACGCTTGAGTATTTGGTTCTGCGCCGTATTGCGTCGATGCGCCCGAAAATATCTTGGATTGTGTGGCAAGTTGGGTGTGAATTTCAAGACCAATGACAATTTCCCAATCTTGTTCTGTTGAATATTCCATTGTTCAGCTCCTTATTCAAAACCTTTAGGGGTACGTTGATGCCAGTCAGTGACTTGTTGAAATTGATGGGCAATATTCAACAAACGATCTTCAGCAAAGAAATTTCCGATGATTTGCAGGCCGACCGGCATATTGTCGACAAAACCGGCCGGAATTGACATCGCTGGCACACCGGCCAGGTTGATCGCAATGGTATAAATGTCTGACAGATACATTTGAATTGGATCGTTGCTTTTTTCGTTTAGGTCAAACGCAGTAGACGGCGTAACCGGTCCCATCAAGACATCGACTTCGGCCAATGCCTTTTTGAAGTCGTCGCTGATTAGCCGACGCACTTTTTGCGCTTTCAAATAATAAGCGTCGTAGTAGCCTGCTGAAAGCGCATAGGTGCCGATCAGAATACGGCGTTTCACTTCGGTGCCAAAGGCCTCGCCGCGAGAGCGGGTGTATAGATCGGCGAGATTAGCCGGATTGGCGCAGCGATAGCCATAGCGCACACCGTCAAAGCGGGATAAATTAGCCGAGCATTCTGCCGGGGCAATAATGTAGTAAGCCGGAATGGCCATTTGTAAATTCGGCATTGAAACATCTGTAATCGTCGCGCCCAATTTGGTAAATTCGTTGATCGCTTTTTCTAAAGTCGCTGCAATATCGCTATTTAAGTCAGCTGTAAAAAATTCTTTGGGTAAGCCGATTTTTAAGCCATCAAGGGGTTTATTTAAATCAGCGCGATAATCCGGTACTGGCGTGTTGGCACTGGTTGAATCCTTGGGATCGAAACCGGCCATGCTTTGCAATAGAATTGCCGCATCTTCGGCGCTGCGCGCCATTGGTCCACCTTGATCGAGACTTGAGGCATAGGCAATCATGCCGTAACGCGAAACCCGGCCATAGGTTGGTTTGAGCCCGGTAATGCCGCAGAAGGCTGCCGGTTGTCGAATTGAGCCGCCGGTATCCGTACCGGTCGTGGCAACGATCAGCCGAGCAGCGACCGCTGCGGCTGATCCACCTGATGAGCCGCCTGGAACTGTTTGGGTGTTCCACGGATTTTTGACCGGTCCGTAGTAACTATTTTCATTGGATGAACCCATCGCAAATTCATCCATGTTCAATTTTCCGAGCATGACGGCGCCACTGGCGTTTAATTTCTCAACGACGGTGGCATTGTAGGGCGCGATAAAGTTATCGAGCATTTTAGAGCCGCACGTTGTTTTAACACCCAGTGTGCAAAAAATGTCCTTTTGAGCGATTGGAATACCGGTCAGTATCTCGGCAGTGCCGTTTGCAAGACGCTGATCTGCCAGATTTGCCGCGCTCAGAGCATGATCCTCGGTTAGCGTAACAAAGCAATTTAGCTCGGGATGTTGTTTGATTCGCTCAAGATAGTTTTTGGTCAGTTCGACCGATGAAAATTCGCCATCGCGTAAGCCTTGTGCGAGTTCTGTGATGCTTAGTTGAAAAATACTCATTCAATACCTGCTTATTCGATTACTTTGGGCACTAAGTAAAGTCCAGCTTCGATTTGTGGCGCAATCGCCTGAAACAATTCGCGTTGGTCAACTTCCGTGACGAGATCTGGACGGAGTCGCTGAATCTGATCCAAAGGATGTGCCATCGGCTTGACCTGATCGGTATCCAAGGTATTCATTTGAGCGATCAGGTCGAGGATGCTGGAGAGGTTTTGAGTGTATTGATCGACATCTTGAGGGTCAATCGCAAGGCGCGCCAAATGCGCAATTTTGTTGACATCGTCATTACATAACGACATTGTTGCAAACTCCGTTACCCACGCGGGGCATTTGTAAAACGTACAAAAGGTGAACATAACAGGTATAATATTCAAGAACAAAGCGCAAGAGTTCTCTGGTCTTGAATCTTGGAGCTATTATTTCAAATATAATACTTTATATCTTGCCCAAATACCCGCTTGATTGTTAAAGTATGACAATTTTTCTAGTGAAGGATACTGTTTAAGATGTTCAAAAGAATTCGGGGGCTCTTTTCAAATGATCTATCTATTGATTTAGGAACCGCAAATACCCTGATATATATTCCAGGACAAGGAATCGTATTAAATGAGCCATCGGTAGTCGCGATTAAAGAAGACCGGGTTCGTGGGACTAAAACTATTGCTGCAGTTGGTATTGAAGCCAAACGGATGTTGGGACGGACTCCCGGTAACATTACGGCAATTCGACCTTTAAAAGACGGGGTAATTGCTGATTTTGCGGTTACTGAACGAATGTTGCGTTTTTTTATTGAGAAAGTACACGAAAGTAAGTTTTTTCGCCCCAGTCCACGAATTCTTATTTGTGTTCCTTGTGGCTCAACTCAGGTTGAGCGCCGTGCGATTCGTGAATCTGCAGCTATGGCGGGGGCCAGAGAAGTCTATTTGATTGAAGAGCCTATGTCAGCAGCGTTAGGTGCAGGCTTGCCGGTTGATGAGGCGATGGGTTCGATGGTACTTGATATTGGCGGCGGTACTTCTGAAGTGGCTGTTATCTCACTTAATGGTATCGTGTATTCATCTTCGGTTCGCATTGGTGGCGACCGTTTTGATGATGCCATTATCAACTATGTCCGGCGCAATTACGGCACATTGATTGGTGAAGCCACAGCCGAACGCATCAAACATGAAATTGGTGCAGCCTATCCGGGTAGTGAAGTTAAAGAAATTGAAGTAAAAGGTCGCAATTTGGCTGAAGGGGTGCCACGGAGTTTCATGCTCAACAGCAATGAAATTTTGGAAGCTCTCCAAGAGCCTTTATCAGGTATCGTCGGCTCGGTTAAAGTGGCATTGGAACAAACGCCGCCGGAGTTAGGCTCGGATGTCGCCAGTAAAGGGATTGTCTTGACCGGGGGAGGAGCCTTGCTTAAGGATATAGATCGCTTAATTGCTGAGGAAACCGGTTTACCGGTCCATATTGCTGATGATCCATTAACCTGTGTTGCCAGAGGGGGTGGAATGGTTCTCGAAATGTTAGATCAAAAGGGTTTTTCAGCCTTTTCCCTAGAGTAAAGATCCAGCAGCCGTTGAATGTTTGCCACCGATGGCTGGAATTTCCAGCCATTTTTGTTTCAACACCATTGCAGGTAATTTTTATTAAACTTTTGTTTGCTACAGGTCCTTCGATTAATACCCGTTTATTGGTGGCGGTGGTATTGTCTTTTGCATTGCTGGTGATTGATCATCAGAGTTCTCGCTTGAATTCACTGCGAGCTGGCTTGTCTTTTATTGTCTATCCGATTCTGTTTGCAGTCGATTTGCCCTCCAAATTTTTTTCGGAAATTTCTGAAGCGGCGGTGGGTTACACTGCGTTGTTGTCTGAAAATAAGCGTTTGAAAGAGCAGCAGTTTATCAGTGATTCCAAATTATTGAAATTTGCCGCATTAGAGAAGGAAAATATTCGGCTACGTTCCCTATTGGATAGTTCGTACAAAATAGGTGAACAAATGTTGGTTGCTGAAATATTATCGGTTAATTCGGCGCCTTTTGATCATGTGGTGTTAGTGAATAAAGGCTCTCGTTTTGGCGTTCATGACAAACAACCGGTGTTTGACACGCAGGGAGTAGTCGGACAAGTCATTCGAACCTTGCCGTTCAGTTCGGAAGTCATGTTAATTACTGACCCAAATCATGCCATTCCGGTTCAGGTAAATCGCAATGGCCTGCGCACTATTGCGGTTGGGAGTGGTCAATTAAATCGACTGGTCTTACCCTTTTTGCCCAATAATGCCGATATTAAACCCGGTGATTT
Organism: Methylococcaceae bacterium; assembly: GCA_947505105.1. Lineage (GTDB taxonomy): Bacteria > Pseudomonadota > Gammaproteobacteria > Methylococcales > Methylomonadaceae > SXIZ01. The sequence goes on from CANNKG010000002.1 coordinate 21,238, forward strand.
ATTAATTACCTCGGGGCTTGGCGGTATTTTTCCGCAGGGTTATCCGGTGGCTATCGTAAACAATTTCGAAATTCAGCCGCATAAACCTTTTGCAATGATTAGTGCGACTCCTAAAGCGGCTTTAGATAGAATTCGCGAGGTTCTGATTGTCTGGAGTGACTCAAAATCCGTGCCCTTAAATCTGCCGCCGGCTTCAGATCAATCAAAGACTGAGGCACCAATCAATGCGGATAGTTTGCCAAGTGTGACACCAAAAACGTCTGGCACTGTGAGTCATGCTATTTCGTCCGTTGCTAGTCAGTCCAAAGCGGTTGAGCATAAGGTTGATTCAACATCGGAACTTACTGAACCGAGTGCAGAATTAACACCTAACGCTACGAACGAATCCGAGACTTCTGCCATTAATGCTTCTGAAGAGGCGGCTGCTCAGTCTTCCCTTTCTAATAAGCGTTTATTGCTCCAGGAGGGGGAGGTAGAATCCCAACCTATAGTTGATCCAAATACCAAATCAGAGACTGATTTGACCGAGATTGCCAAAGCGCGAGCCATGCTCCGAAACAAAGATCAAACGCAGGTTGAAGAAGATGAATAGTAATTATTATGGCTCTTTTTTTTATGCGATCACCATCGTAATCGCGATGGGCTTGAAAATTATGCCTTTGCCGGTGGCGTTTCAGTTATGGAATCCTGATTGGGTGTTGTTGGTACTCATTTATTGGGTATTAGTCTTGCCTTATAAATTTGGAGTGTTCGGGTCATGGTTGGTTGGCTTGTTGACTGATGTGTTGACGGGGCGATTGCTTGGGCAATATGCGCTGATTTACGCCTTAACTACTTATATTTGCCTGAAGCTTTATAAGCGAGTGCGAGCTTTTCCTTTGCTTCAGCAGGGAGTCTTTATTTTTGGTTGCCTGTTATTTGCGCAGATTCTGGTTTTTGGCATTGAAACTTTTGATAATCCCTCGCGTTTTCAGTGGTCATTTTTATTACCGGTGATAAGCGGAACGTTGGTCTGGCCGTTCACCGGCATGATTTTACGAGTCATTCGCATTCATCAACGTGTTGGTTAATGTTGTTCGATGTGCTTAGCAAATCCAATGAGTTCATGTCTCGCGTTATGGTGGGTTATTCCAATGCCCCAGTTGTTAGCTGATGAGAGCGATAGTGTTGGCCTGCAATTAGCCGTCTCTCAAGTGTTTTCGAGTTGATATGCAGCGAAATTACACGATTAAAAATGCTGCAGAAGAACATCGTATTTTTTTCAAACGAGTTGTGGTGGCGTTCATCTTGATTTTGGTGCTCAGCAGCGGTTTGGTTTTACGATTGGCGTACTTGCAGATTGTCGGACATACCCATTATGCAACCCTGGCAAAGGAAAACAGCATCAAAATTGCGCCGTTGGTACCTACGCGCGGCATCATCTATGATCGGCATGGGCGAATTTTGGCCGACAATGTTGCCTCTTACACGCTCGAATTAATTCCCGAACAGGTTCCAAAGCTCGACGATACCTTGGCGCGACTCCAAACATTGCTGGCGATTCCCGATGAAAAATTGGAACAATTCCGCGAACAATTGAAACGCAACAAGCGCTTTGCGAGTATTCCATTGTTATTGCGTCTTAGTGAGGAACAGGTCGCGGCTTTCGAAGTAATGCGACCATATTTTCCGGGAGTCGACATCCGTGCCGGACTGGTGCGTTACTATCCTTATGGTGAACTCGTATCGCATGTAGTCGGATATGTGGGGCGAATTAACGAGCAAGAGCTTAAAACCTTGCCTGAAGAAAATTATCGCGGCAGTTATCATGTCGGCAAATCGGGGATTGAGGGGGCTTATGAAACCGATTTGCATGGTAAGACCGGCTATATTGAAAATGAAACCAATGCCCAATCAAGATCGATCAATGTGGTCAATGAAAATGATCCAGTTCCGGGGGTTAATTTATATCTAACCCTTGATGTTGATTTACAAAAAACCGCCTACGATGCGCTGGCCGGTTACAATGGCGCGGTCGTGGCGATAGCCATTAAAACTGGAGAGGTTTTGGTTTCGGCCAGTCGTCCAGGATTTGATCCTAATCCGTTTGTTTACGGAATTAGTGGCAAGGCCTATAAAGAGCTACAAGATTCTGAATCTCAACCGCTGTTTAATCGAGTGCTAAGGGGGCAATATCCGCCTGGTTCGACGCTCAAACCCTTTGTGGCTTTGGCAGGTCTTGAGCAGGGAGTCACGAGTTTTCATAATCGAATGTTTTGTCAGGGTTACTATCAGTTACCCAACTCTCCGCATAAGTATCGAGATTGGAAAAAATGGGGTCACGGATCAGTGACGATGAACGATGCCATTACCGAATCATGCGATGTGTATTTTTATAAATTGGCGCTGGCTTTAGGGATTGATGATATGCACAATTTTCTCCGTAAATTCGGTTTTGGTGAAAAAACCGGCATTGATTTATTAAACGAAAAGCCCGGTTTATTACCCTCACGGGAATGGAAACGGGATGTTCGTAAACAAGCTTGGTTTTCGGGTGAAACCGTTATTACCGGGATTGGACAGGGCTTTACTCAGGTTACACCTTTGCAATTGGCGAGAGCGACGGCGACCTTGGCAAATTACGGCAAAGTGGTGCAACCGTTTTTGGTAAATCGGGTCTTAAGTCAGGGCGTTACCATGCCGGCGACGATTCCGAGCGAACCCATGTTACCGGTCCATCCCGAAAATGTGAGTAATATCATTAATGCCATGATTAATGTGGTTCACAGCTCACGAGGCACCGCCAAAAAAATGGCGCCTGGCATGGCCTACAAAATGGCTGCAAAAACTGGAACCGCTCAGGTTTTTACTGTTAAACAGAAAGAGAAATATAACGAAGATCAGATTGAATTCAAATTGCGGGATCATGCGCTGTTTATTGCGTTTGCTCCGGCTGAAGATCCCCAGATTGCCGTGGCAGTGATTGCTGAAAATGGTGGACATGGTGGTACAGTTGCAGGACCGATTGCCAAGAAAGTAATTGATCAGTATCTGGGAGTGACTAAAAATGCCCATTGATATGCACGAGGAAGAATTCGAAGCACATTCCTGGTTAGGCAACTTTCTCCGAAAGATGCATATCGATATTCCCTTAATGTTGAGTCTGGTGATGATTTCCGCGTTGAGTTTCATCATTTTGTACAGTGCGAGCACGCAGAATCTTGATGTATTGTTAAAACATTTTATGCGCAGTTGTTTAGCCATTGGGTTGATGGTGTTATTGGCGCAAGTGAATCCGCATCAATTCAAACGATTTTCGTTTGGACTGTATGGTTTTGGCGTTTTCTTGCTGTTAGCAGTGTTGATTATGGGAGAATTCGGTAAGGGAGCTCAACGCTGGCTCGACTTGGCGGGATTTCGCTTTCAGCCGTCGGAAATGCTCAAAATTAGTACGCCGATGATGCTGGCTTGGTATCTATCGGAACATCCTTTGCCGCCTAAGGGCAAAGAGCTGTTGATTGCCATCGGCTTGATTTGTCTGCCAACCTTACTGATTGCCAAGCAACCTGATCTAGGAACCGCGTTACTGGTCGCAAGCTCGGGTGCGGCAGTGTTGTTTTTTGCCGGGTTATCCTGGTATTTTATTTCCGGGCTCACGGTTATTTTGGGGGCTTTGACGCCGGTTATCTGGTTCTTTTTGCGGGACTATCAGCGTAATCGAGTCTTAACGTTATTGAATCCTGAAGCTGATCCTATGGGTAAAGGCTACCATATTATCCAATCGAAAATTGCGATTGGTTCGGGGGGCGTATCCGGTAAAGGTTGGCTGGGCAGCTCCCAATCCAAACTGGATTTTCTGCCCGAAAGTTCAACAGACTTTATTTTTGCAGTGTTTGCCGAAGAATTTGGGTTATTTGGCTGTGTTGGCCTGATTTTGCTGTATCTGCTGATTATTTCCAGATGTATTTATATTTCAGTGCATGCGCAAGATACCTACAGTCGCTTGTTGGCAGGCAGTTTGAGTTTCACTTTTTTTGTCTATGTCTTTGTCAACATCGGCATGGTAATTGGCATTTTGCCGGTGGTTGGTGTGCCTTTGCCGCTGATCAGTTATGGCGGTACTTCAATGGTGACCTTACTGGCGGGATTTGGAATTTTGATGTCCATTCATACCCATAGAAAATTATTACCTACCTAAATGCTTATGAAAAACGCAACTATTTTTAGAATCTGCTTAGGCGTGCTGCTGAGCTGCTATTGGTCGGTAGCGATGGCGGTTATTGATAATCCCGAGGCGGTTCAGGCATTTATTGAACGAATGGTGACCAAGCATCATTTCGACGCTAGGCAATTACAAAGCTTATTGGACGCCGCCGAAATCAAGCCGGAAATCCTGGCAAAGATCAGTGCGCCAGCCGAAGCTATGCCTTGGTACAAATACCGCAAGATCTTCATGACCGAAAAACGGATTGCTGGCGGTGTGTCTTTTTGGCGGCAAAATGCCCAGACCCTGAGCATCGTGAGTCGCCAAACCGGGATTCCTGAAGAGATTATAATCGCCATTATCGGCGTTGAAACCCTATATGGAGAGCGGGTCGGTAGTTTTAGAGTGATTGATGCCCTGGCGACTCTGGGTTTTGCCTATCCAAAACGTAGCACCTTTTTCTTGAGTGAATTGGAACAGTTCTTGATATTGTGCCGCGAAGAACGGCTCGATCCATTACAACCGGTCGGTTCCTATGCCGGCGCAATGGGTTTGCCGCAATTTATGCCGAGTAGTTATCGTAATTTTGCGGTTGACTTTGGCCACGATAACGCCCGAGATATCTGGAAGAATCCTGCCGATGCGATTGCCAGCGTTGCCAATTATTTTGCCAAGCACAAATGGCAGAAAGGCGGCGGAATTTTTATTCCAGCATTGGCAGATGGCGTAGCTTATAAAGATTTGTTGAGTAGTGAACTGGCTCCCGAACTGAGTCCAGCCGACTTACAGCTACATCATGTTAGTATTGCCGATGATTCCGAGCTTGAACCTAGCGTTAAATTATTGGCCTACGAACAGGAGTCGGGCGACGAGTTATGGTTGGGTTTACATAATTATTATGTGATTACACGCTATAACCACAGCCCGCTTTATGCGTTGGCCGTTTATCAATTGGCGCAGGCGATTGCCGATCAATATAAAAGCTGATCGGAGAATTAAGTTTATATCCTGAGGCATGAGTAAAAAAATATGCTCGGCAAGGTTATTTCTGCTGCAAAATTTGTTTTAATACACAATTACTTCATAACATCATACCCACAGAGGCTTTACTGGTTCACAATGACATTAAAGAAAATAGTTATCATCGTTCTATGTACTTTATTTGCAAATATGGCGGGAATGGCTTGGGCAGCCCAGGGCTCCCACTCCAAAACCACGACTGCTCCGAGCTCCAGTGAAAAAAATGTCGCCGTGGTTCCTGTAGCGGGATCGAGTCAAGCTGCAGCGTTACCGGATTCGGCGTCAAAAGATAAATTGGTGGTTCCTGAACCACCACAGGTTGCCGGCACCAGTTTTATCTTGACCGATTTTAATAGTGGTAAAGTACTTGCTGAGAAAGAAGCTGATCTGCGGGTTGAACCAGCCAGTTTGACCAAAGTAATGACCGTGTATGTCATTTTTAACGAACTACGCAATGGGCATCTAAAACTTGATGATCTGGTGACCATCAGTGACAATGCTTGGCGTACCGAAGGTTCGCGGATGTTTGTCGATGTCAATATGCAAGTTAAGGTTGAAGACTTGTTGCAAGGCGTGATCATTCAATCCGGCAATGATGCCAGCGTCGCTTTGGCAGAACATGTCGCTGGCGATGAAGCGACCTTTGCTTCCATGATGAATCAACATGCCGCACGTCTTGGCATGGTCAACAGTCACTTTACCAATAGTATGGGGCTACCGCATCCCGACCATTATTCGACTGCGCGCGATCTTGCAACTCTGGCCCGAGCGGTGATCAAAGAGTTTCCGGAATATTATCGTTGGGACTCGCAAAAAGAATTTACCTATAACAAAATTACCCAGCCGAATCGAAATTTATTATTGTGGCGCGATGCGTCGGTCGATGGCATCAAGACTGGTCATACCGAAGCGGCAGGCTACTGTATGATGGCTTCGGCCAAGCGCAATGATATGCGGCTAATCTCGGTAGTGATGGGCACTGCGAGCGCCATTAAGCGTGCAAATGAAAGTCAAAGTTTATTAAATTTTGGGTTTAGATTTTACGAATCACATCGCTTATATTCAGCGCAACAAGCCTTGGCCGAGCCCAAGATTTGGAAGGGTGACAGTAATAACCTCCCGGTAGGTTTTACCGAAGATTTTTATGTAACCGTTCCGGCGCGTCGGTTTAATGATTTAAAGGCCGAAATTAGTGTCGAGCAAAAAATAATGGCCCCAATTACGGTCGGAACCACCGTCGGTAAAGTGACCTTTACGCTTAGCGGTGAGCCTTATTTCGAAGCGCCATTAGTTGCGCTTAAAGATGTTGGCGTAGGGAGTTTCTTCCAGCGAATCTATGATGAAATATTAATGCGAGTAAAGAGATCATGAGTGAAACCAAAGTCTATTTAAATGGCGAGTACTTACCTTTAGCTGATGCCAAGGTGTCGGTACTGGATCGTGGTTTTCTGTTCGGAGACGGGGTCTACGAAGTGATTCCGGTTTATAGCGGCAATATTTTCCGCGTGCAGGAACATTTACGCCGTTTGAATAATAGCCTCGATGATATTCGCCTGGACAATCCTCACTCAAGCGAAGAATGGCTGACTATTTTCGAACCGTTTCTGGACAAATCCAAAGATCAGTCAATCTATCTGCAAATTACCCGCGGAGTTGCCTCAAAACGCGATCACGCCTTTCCTGAACAGGTTAAACCGACGGTGTTTGTAATGTGTTCTGACATTAAACCGTTTGAAGGTAAATTCACAGGTATCAAAGCGATCACGCTTGATGATACCCGCTGGCAATTATGCAATATTAAGGCAATCACATTACTTGCAAATATTCTGTTGCGTCAGGAGGCTATTGACGAGGGTTGTGCGGAAGCGATCCTGATCAAACAGGGTTATGTCACTGAAGGCGCTGCAAGTAACGTGTTTGTGGTGATCGATGGTGTGTTGATGACGCCATTAAATGATGGCGCAATTCTTCCGGGGATTACCCGTGATGTAATTCTGGAGTTGGCCGAGAAGCAGCAAATTCCATGTAGTGAACAAGTGATTGCCCTTGAGGCGTTGAATGCGGCCAGTGAAATCTGGGTCACCAGTTCGACCCGCGAGATCATCCCGGTTGTTGAACTGGATGGCAGGGTTATTGGAGATGGCAAACCGGGGCCGCTGTTTACACAAATGGACGCCTTATTGCAAGCCGAAAAACAGGCTTATCGATGAACGAGCCTGAAGCACCCTCGTTGTTGGAATTTCCCTGTCAGTTTGCCATTAAAGCGATGGGGAAAACGGACGTGGAGTTTGATCTGCTGGTGATCGACATTGTCGGTCGACATGTCGAAGACATTACCAGGGAGTCGGTGCAACTGCGTCCCAGTAAAGCCGGTAATTATCTTGCGGTCACCATCACCATTGAAGCCACCAGCAAGCAACAGCTGGATGCTATATATCAGGATTTGTCATCTCATCCACAAGTGCTAATGGTTTTGTAGATGAGTTTTAAGGCATCTTATGTGCTTATTCGACCGGCTATTACCCCGTAAAATTAATGAACGATAAATTATTAGCACGTTTCAATGAGCTTTCCGGGGATGAGCAAGCGCTGATGCTGGCATTGTCGGTTGTTTATGCCCCCATTTCGCACAACCAATTGCAGGAGTTGTTAAAAAAAATTCCTGATTTTAAATTAAAGTCAGTGCGTTTGAATGATAAGGCCTTATGGGAAACTTTTCAGAAAACTCAGCTGATTCGGTCTACTGCTAACGGTTGGTTGTGTCATCCTGAACTTTCCGAACGCTTAATTAAACTGGCGGTCGCAGAACCATGGTTTAAATCGTTGTGTGCGCTGTTGATTGCGGATCGTTATTTTTATTATCCCCCCAACATCTACATTTGGCATGTTGTAAAACAAATCCGTATTTTTTTATATCAAGACAATGCGATGGCATTGTCAGCGAATATTGAACGGTTTGGCGAAGAGTATCGGAGTGAGTTTTATAACGTTTTTCAGAAATTGTTTTTTGAGGCTTTTGATGCACAATGGTTCGAGTCGCTGTCTGAACAAATCAGATTTATTATTCTAAAAGGCTATTTAACGCACTGCAGTCTGGAATTGATTGATTGTAACGCGCAATATCAATTGCTCGAACGTTATTTTGGTGCCAACAAGCCAAGTCAAGCCGATAGAATTCATCTGTTAATTGATCAGCGCCTACAACGCGGTAACCTCAAAGACGCTGAAGCTTGGCTGACGGGTGATATGTCGGCGAATGGCTTGATGTTGCATGGCACGCTGCATTTTTTCGAGAATCGTTACGAATTGGCGGTCGAATTTTATAACCTTGCGTTAAAAGCGCATCGTAAAGCGACCAATAAACGCGGAAATACCTTAATGGGTTTGCACGGCTTCTTTTTTAGCCTAGCCTTATGGCAAACTCGAAGTGGTGTCAATCTTAAACTTTTACGTCAGCATGTGGCTAATGTTCTCAAAAGCAGCAATGTGAACGATTCGTTTCATGTCTCTAATCTGCAATTGGTAGAAGCCTTAAATATTTATCAAAATAAATCTCGTTTGGAGCAGTCGAAAGAACTGAATGCGGTGCGGGATTTTGCAAATTTAGGATACTTGAGATTGTTTCAAGCATTGTTATTGTATTGGTTGGGCGAGTTGAATGTTCAAACCCAGGCGAGGCAAAATGCAAAGTTTTTGGATGAGCTTGAAAAATTTTGCTTGCAGGCCCAGAAGTTAGGCTATGGTTGGTTTGCGGCAGTAAGTTCTGTACTGCTGGTGCGCATTAGTCCTGCGCGGAAGGCGCCTCAAAAAGTTGCTGAACAATATTCTACTTCGTTGTTTTTAGGTATTTTAGACTTGCTGCCTCAGGTGGCCGCCTGGGAAAGAGCGCTGGAAGCGTTATCACAGTTAAAAAACGAATCGTATATTCAAGAAATCCATGAATTACGCATAATCTGGGCATTGACGATCACCAATTTTGGTTTTGAACTGGAGCCTAGAGAGCAGCGGTTAGGGAAGAATGGTAGTTGGTCTAAAGGTCGACCGATTGCATTAAAACGTTTGTATCATGATTTGGCCGAATTTAGCTATCTGAGTGATCAGGATCGGCGTATTTGTGCGACGATTGAGACTGAAAAGGAGTACGCTTATTATGGCAATTACTCCAAAGATATCTATCATTTTTCGACCCAATCTCTGGTCGAGCTGGTAGGTCACCCAAATGTCTATTGGGCGTCGCAGACGCAGTATAACGCACCGCTCGAAATCACCATTGCCGAACCTCAATTGTTAGTAAAAGAGCAAGGCCAGCAGTTGCATATTTCTTTGCTGCCAGCGATCAGCGAACAGAAAATGATCTTACAGCGTCAAGCTAATAATGGCTTACATATTTATTTGATCAACGATCAACATCGGCAGGTGGCCGAAATTCTCGGAAAAGATGGCTTGACCGTTCCTGCGCTGGCGCGACAGCAGGTGATCGATTCGATTGCCTCGGTAGCCTCCTTGGTGACGGTGCAATCGGATATTGGGGGCGCTTCTACTCATGCCGAGATCGTCGACGCAGACAGTCGTCTGCATCTCCATCTCCAGCCAATCGGGCAGGGACTGCAAATTGAAGTCTTTGTCCAACCATTTGAAAATGGAGGTCCCCTCTATAAGCCGGGTCAAGGTGGTACGACGGTTTTAGCCGAAATCGAAGGCAAGCAATTGCAAACCACGCGCGATTTAACGGTGGAACAACAACATTTTCAGCAGCTTTTGGAAGATTGTGCGACGCTTGATGCCGGCAAAGACACCAAATGGCTGCTCGACGATCCGGAACTGGCGCTTGAAACATTATTGAATTTGCAGGCCCTTGGTGAAAGCGCCATTTTGGAATGGCCGAAGGGTAAAAAAATTCAGATCAGTCGAGAGACTGGCCTGAAACAAGTGCAATTCTCGGTACGCAAAGAAAAAGACTGGTTCAGCGTCGAAGGCTCGGTGCAGATTGACGATAATCAAGTGCTGGATATGCAACGATTAATGGCCTTGTTGAATAATTCTCATGGACGGTTTTTGAAACTTGAGGACGGTCATATCGTTGCTTTGACGCGCGAACTTCGGCAGCGTCTTGATGATCTCGCCGGTTTAGGCGAACTGCAACAAGATAAAGTACGTTTTCATCCTCTGGCGGCCCAAGCACTGGATGAAATCACTAATGGCATGAATATCAGCGCCAGCAAACCTTGGTTGGAGCAATTGCGCAAGTTTGAAGAGATGGGCGATCTGGAGCCGAAAGTCCCTTCGACCTTGCAAGGCGATTTACGTGACTATCAGCGCGAAGGATTTGTCTGGATGAGTCGTTTGGCGCATTGGGGGGCGGGGGCATGTCTGGCCGACGATATGGGGCTGGGTAAAACCGTTCAGGCCTTGGCCTTGATGTTATCGCGAGCGCCCGATGGGCCGACTTTAATTTTAGCGCCGACTTCTGTTTGTTTGAATTGGCTTGAGGAAACGCAACGTTTTGCCCCGACCTTGAATGTGCAACATTTTGGTTATGGCGATCGTCAGGCGATGCTTGAGAGCGTGGGACCTTTCGATGTCATCGTTTGCAGTTACGGCTTGTTGCAGACTGAAGTGGATCGTTTGGTGGAGGTTCATTGGCATACCTTGGTGGCGGATGAAGCTCAGGCGATTAAAAACGCGCTGACCAAACGTTCAAAAGCGGCCATGGCGTTGCAGGCTGATTTCAAGCTTATTACGACCGGTACGCCGATTGAAAATCATTTGGGTGAATTATGGAATTTATTTAATTTCATCAATCCGGGATTATTGGGGTCACTCCAAAAATTTAATGAGCGCTATGCGCAGGCGATCGAGAATCAACATGATTTGGGCGTGCAGAAGCGCCTTAAAAAATTGTTACGGCCCTTTATCTTACGGCGTTTGAAAAATGATGTCTTGACCGAATTGCCATCGCGGACCGAAGTTACCCTGCATATTGAATTAAGTAGCGAGGAACGAACCTTTTATGAAGCACTGCGTCGAAATGCCATGCAATCGATGAAAGAGGCCGCGCTTCAGGACGGGCCACAACATTTAAGAATTTTGGCTGAAATTATGAAGCTGCGTCGGGCCTGCTGTCATCCTCGCTTGGTGATCGAGGATACGCCACTGAGCAGTTCCAAGTTGCAGGCCTTTGAGGAACTGGTTGATGAATTACTCGATAACCGTCACAAGGCACTGGTATTTAGCCAATTTGTGGGATATCTGGATTTGATTCGCGCTTTGCTCGACAAAAAGGGCATCAATTATCACTATCTGGATGGTTCGACCCCCGTTGCACAACGCAAAAAAGCGGTCAATAAATTTCAGGCCGGTGATGGCGATTTATTTCTGATTAGTCTGAAAGCCGGAGGCACTGGGTTGAATTTGACTGCTGCTGATTATGTCATTCACATGGATCCGTGGTGGAATCCGGCGGTTGAAGATCAGGCTTCGGACCGGGCGCATCGTATGGGACAATTACGTCCGGTGACGATCTATCGCTTGGTGGCCAAAGATACCATCGAAGATAAGATTGTTGAATTGCACAAGCATAAACGCGATCTGGCCAATAATTTACTAGAAGGTGGTGAATTGACTGGTAAGCTTTCGATTGAAGAAATGATGGCTCTGATTCGGGATATGGATTAGGGGTGGTATTAACGTTTTATTGACTCGGAAAATCTCGCGATGATTGACTGGCAGCAAACCTATGCCGCTATTTGGCGGCAACGAAAAGAATATTTACGCCCAGTAATACAAATTGATCCGATTCAACTGGAGCGATTGCTAGGTATCGATGAGCAAAAGCAGCAACTCATCGCCAATACCGAACGCTTTCTGGAGGGACTACCGGCCAATAACGCTTTGCTATGGGGCGCTCGTGGCACCGGTAAATCGTCGTTGATCAAAGCCCTGCTCAATGGCTATAAAGCTCAAGGCTTGCGCTTGATTGAGGTGGATAAGCAAGATTTGGTGTATTTGCCCGAAATTGTCGATGAGATTCGTGAATTACCTCAGCGCTTTATTATTTACTGTGATGATTTATCTTTCGAAACCGGCGACAGTCAATATAAATCCTTAAAAAGCGTTCTGGAAGGCTCGATTGAATTACCGCCTGACAACGTTTTGATCTATGCGACTTCCAATCGTCGCCATCTCTTACCTGAACAAATGCGCGATAATCTCGACACGCGTTTGGTCGATGGCGAAGTGCATTATTCGGATACCGTCGAAGAAAAAATTTCACTTTCGGATCGCTTCGGGCTTTGGTTGTCCTTTTATCCGCAATCAGCCGATAATTATCTTGAGATCATCGACAGTTATTTTCCCGAATGCGAGCAACGTGCAGCTCTGCATAAAGCCGCGCTTGATTTTGCACATCGACGCGCCTCCAAAAATGGTCGCACTGCCAAACAGTTTTTTAACTTGATGGGCAACGATCCAAAATTGTTCTGACGGTCGTTTTTTGGCACGATTGTTATTACGCTAGTCGTGCGTAGTTTTTTATTTAGCTGAGCGGCTTGCTATGAAAGTCCTTGTCTATAACGAACTTAATCGCCGATGATAAATATAATCGTAAATTATTTCTCCGGGTTATTCGTGGCGCTTATATTTTTAACCCAACACTGGCCCTCAAAATTGAAGGAGAATGGATCAACATCTATGACTTATTGAGTATTGACAAATTAGCGCCGGAACATCAAGAAGTAAAAAGTTGGTGGTTCGGGGATTATAACGAACAGATCGAACAGCAAATGGCCGCCAATAAAATCAAATTAAAACAGCTAATCAGCGAGCATCAACAGGGTCGATCAGGAGTGACACATGAGCAACAATAATGCTCTGTAGAGCTGGCTGTGGTGCGTGTTGTATTGAACCCTCCATCAGTTCTGCGATTCCCTTACATCCCTTGGGAAAACCTGCCGCTGTGCGCTGCCTTCATTTGGATGTGGCCAATTATTGCTTGCTATTTTTAGAGGCCAGTCGGCCCGCTGTATGCAATAACTTCCAAGCCACTATCGACTCATGCGGTAACACGCAGATGGAAGCGATGAGTATTCTCGCCGAATGGGAGCGATTGACTGCGCCTGATACCACTAATGAAAATCCCAATGGATGAAACAATGATTCGCTAATATATCCATCATTAAGAACAAGAAGACCAAAGAATTGAACAATTGAGTCTTTGGAATTGGCTTCAAATACATTAGTCCTGCTTTAATAGTGATTTATATTTTTCGGCTTCATGTTTAAAAGAAAAATTATTTAGGATCTTAATATACAAAGCAATGCGGGATGGACTGGCATTACTATCTGGCTTTTGACGCATGATTCGTTCAACCAGTTCCGGGCTAGCGACTATAAAATCTGCAGAATTAAACAAAACTTCAGCACCTTTGCTTGCCTCAACTTCCCAGGTGAGCAATTGTTCAGTGGGTAGTTTTATTTGGTTCGGTAAACTGAATTGAGTTTGATCCGTTTCGGTCACGAAAATACTTTGACTCTGATGGTTAAAAATTTCAAGGCGATATTTATACCCTTGCCCCGGCGCCTCCCATTTGAAAATCGGCCCTGTCTCCAACAACTTACTGCCACGCGGATAAATAATATTGATGGTTTGTTTTGTTCCTGTAAGCCCACCACGCATAATGATAGCTGCCTGCTCGACGTCCTTAGGCGAAAGATTTAGACCGTCGGTTGAAACCAGTAAGGTATTACCGGATAGAGGTTTGCCGTTTACATTCACGGAATCAGCCGTAATTTGTGCTTGACCAGGCCCATCTAAAACATATTCTTTACCGTTCTGGTATAAAACTAAAGTCACTTTCGAATGATCGGTTAATTCAAGATTGGCATTCACCTGTAACTCAGCGAATAAGCCGAGCGATTTTCCGACTGTGAAGGTGTTACCAGTTAAGGCGGTAATCATTGCGACTGACTTTTCGTTTGCGCAAGACTGATGGCTAATCACTAGCAAAAATAGATTAATGATAAGCATTATTTTGTTCATGGTGAAATTCTCGTTAAGTTTTTTGTTGGCCAACCGAACACTAGAACCGGTGCACGGCCTTTGATAGGGACTTCTCCAAGATTGTCAAATTCCTCTTTTTCTGTGATACAGGCTAGAACTTCGGCTGACACGACTAAGGGATAGCCTAATTGCTTAGTGAGTCCCTCAAGACGGCTTCCGGTATTAATCACATCGCCGATGGCTGTATATTCGTTGCGTTGGGTCGAACCAATGTTACCAACCACCACTTCACCCACATGTAAACCAATGCCAATTTGAAGTTGAGGAAAGTCATGATTGCCCTGTAATTGTTTGTTTAAACGGGTTAAGGCGGTTAATTTTGCCTTCGCCGCTGCAAAGGCATTTTGACAGGGGTTGCCAAGCGGCGCGGGAGCGCCAAAAAAAGCCATGATGCCATCGCCCATAAATTTATCAATGGTTCCATCATGTTGTTGAATTGCATTTACCATGGCATCCAAATATTTATTCAGAAAGCTGATGACTTGTTCCGGCTGCAGTTTTTCGCTAATGGTTGTGAAACTGCGAATATCTGAAAACATTACGCAAATGGTTTTTAATTCACCATGTACCCCAGGCTTTATTCGTCCTTGAATTATTTCGTGCATAACATGCGGGCTGACATAACCGCTAAAAACGCTTTTCAATCGACGTCTTTCTATAATTAAGAGTGAAATATCATAAATTAGCCGACTATTTAAGGTAATAAATGCGGATAAAAGTAAAGCAGCTACCGGTAAAAAATAACCTAAATGCAATAACCCTAACTCTATACCTGTGAACGCTAAAATTAATAGTAGCAACACGTTAATATTTTGCCAGATATCTAATTTAAGTCGCCATAATAGACTGATAAGCACGATTAACCCCAGTTCGTATGCTTTAGAGATGGGTTTAATAAAACCTTTATGCATCAGACTTCTCAATGCCTGAACGTGAATTAACAGTCCCGGAACATAATTTCTATTTTCCTGCTCCCAGGCTGCGAGATTGACAGGCTGATAATGCCTGTCTTCAAAGGGTAATACCGTGCCGATCACTATTGCTTTATCTTTAAGCAATCGTTGTAAATGAGCAAAGTCTTGCTGGTCAAATAAGGTTAATAGTTGTTGAAGCGGAATATAGTTAATTTTCTCGCCGATTGAAAAATCAATATAACCTTCGTTTAGATCCAACTGTTGATATTTTGCCATGCTTCCCGCTAAGGTGGGCAGAGCCTTTCCCTGAAGATCCAGCATCGGTTTGTATTGCCTGACCACCCGGTCTTTATCTAAAGACCACAGGACAAATGCTTGTGCATCTTTACCGGCAACCGACAGGAAAGGTGGATAGACTTGACGTGTCTTGCCGGTTTCGTCGATCGTGATACTGATGATAAGAGGCGCAACTTGTTTTAAAGCTAACATCCCTGTCAACAACTTCTTATCGCTGCCAGGTAATACGGTGTCGTACGAGCGATCAGGGAAACTAAAATCCAAGCCTACCACACTGGGCTTTCCAACCGCCAAGGCTTGAAATAACTTACCCAAATGAGCATGCCATAATGCAAAGGGTTCGGGAATAAATTGATAGGTCTCTTCGTCAATACCAATAACTACCACATCGTCTTTAATAGGCTCAGGTGTTAACCAACGTTGCAGTTGAAAACTTTCATCCAGAATTTTCAAACTAAGCCAGTGAATAGGCGGAAAAAATACTAGACTGCTACAGACAAGTAAACATAACGGATAGATGACTTGTGGTAATCGAACCGCTGTAATTGCACCAGAAACTTTATTCCAAAACGAGAGCATAATAAACTCATGAAGTACGCGTTAATCGACATCAATTTGGTGGCTATCCAAAAATTGTCGGGCATAGCTTAAATAGACTTTTTGAGCAATAAATGCGTCGTAAATATCGGGATCAATATGTTGATCGTCTTTCATTTTCTTTAAAATCGATAAGGCTTCGGACAACTTTTTAGGTTCCTTATAAGGACGATCTTTGGCGGTAAGTGCCTCAAAAATATCCGCGATTGCCATGGCGCGCGCCTGAATTGACATTTGTTCCCTGGTGAGGCCTTTAGGATAGCCCTTGCCATCCATGCGCTCATGATGACCGCAGGCATATTCGGGGACATTTTTTAAATGTTTGGGAAAAGGAATGGTATTTAACATCGAAATAGTGGTGACAATATGCTGATTAATCACTTTACGTTCTTCTGGTGTTAGGGTGCCTCGGGCAATATTGAGGTTGTACACTTCATTTTCCGTTAACAATGTCCCTTCGCAGTTAGAATAGCGTAAAGGAATTTTACTAAGTGCATTTATGCGTTGCTGATCTTCAGGGGTCATAAACTCGCCGCCCTTATTTGCCTTTTGAATAAACGTTTGCTCAGCGTCTAATTTAGCCAATTGTTCTTGATATTCCCGTTCGTAAAGCTCCCGTTGTTCTGGAAAAGCCATGATCTGTTTTAATAGGGTAATTTCCGCTTCTTTCTTAAGCAATTCAATGCGTGAGTCGACCAAGGCAATCCGATCAAAAATGGTTTCTAATTTTGTGGCTTTATCTATCACATAGATCGGAGTCGTAATCTTTCCGCAATCGTGCAGCCAGCCCGCAATTTCTAATTCGTAACGATCTTTATCGGTCATGTAAAAATCTTTCAAATACCCCTGCTGGGTATTGTGAGCGGCTTCGGCAATTAACATAGTTAACTCAGGTAAGCGCCGACAATGACCGCCAGTATAGGGAGAAGCTTCGTCGATAGCGGTTGCAATGAGATGGATCAGTGTTTCAAACATCTTTTCGAGATCGCCAATCAGGTGTTGCTTGGTTAATACCGTCGCAGCTAATGACGTTAATGTCTCGGTATAACGCTGGGTAAATTCATCGAAGACGATAATCTCCCCGGAACTTGGATCAATGGCGTTAATCAATTCCAAGATTCCAATCGTATCGCCTTCGTGATTACGCATCGGGACTGCTAAAAAGGATTGTGAGTGATAATTATTTTGTTGGTCGAATTTTTTTGTTCCAGAAAAGTCGAATTTCTTATCGTTATAGGCATCAACGATGTTAATGGTTTCATTCGTGTGGTAAACGCAACTCACAACATTAGTCAGATTTTGAGAGCCGTCAGGTAGGTATAAGGGAATGCTGGGCATTTCGATAGCGTTTCCTGAAATGCCCCCTAAAGAAATATTCAAAGATGAGGATTGCACGATAGCCATCTGAATAGTATCGCCGTCTACAAGAAACAATGTCCCACCGTCGGCATCCGAAAGGGCTCTTGCCCCCCGAACTATCATATCTAGAACTTTATCGGCTTCATTTTCAGTCGAGACAGCAATACCGATATTAATTAACTCATCCAATTGTTGAGTAATTTTTCGGTTTATTTCGAAATATTTTTGTTCATTCATGGCAGGTGTCTTAGAAAATCTGGTAGATTTAATTCTATTTTTAATCATAGCTCAAAAACAAGATTATTTTCGATAGTTTCTAATCTTGATTTTCACCGAATGTTTACAACTGCGCATCTTCGGAATCTAAATTTAAAAAATTGAACAATTTACGCCCTTTAGGTAGGTGGGAAGATCAAAATGTTAAGGTTATTTTGTACTCCATTGCGATTTATTACATAGTGTTTATCTGTTCCACGCGCTATCATCAAACGAAAGCTAGTCTGATTGATGAGAAATTTGCTGAAATATCATCTAGCGGCCAATAATTAGTTATGCAGTTGCTATAATTGGTACTCAAGTGCAAAAAGCGAAATCTGCTTCTGTATTCGTTCGCTGGCTAATAAGGACAAATACTGAGTTTATTATCTTTTAGGGATATGGCACATTTATAAATGCTAAAAAAATCTAGAATCTTTATTGAAAAAATTCTAGAAATACCTTTTAGGAGCGACTTCAGTCACCCTAGGGCAAATAAATTCACTCCTACAATTTTGTAATTTCAGTGTTTTCTGTATCCCTTAGATGATTCCAAGCTGGTAGTTCGTTTAGGAAAGTCCCAACTAAGCGTCCTGATTTAATCTCTCAAATGCTGGAATGAGTAGTTCATATGAAAATTTTTAGCTTGCGTATCCTCCTGTTAATCCTGGTATTTGGGCTGTCGGCAGAAATCCATGCCAGTCCCGATACCGAAGCAAATGCTATTTCTGCTTTGCTAAAATCAGGAAGTCAGTACCAACGTCAAGGTTTATATCTCAAGGCCGAGGAGATTTTTCAACAGGCGTCTCTGTTGGCAGGCCAAACGGATAATCGTCTTGATCAAGCGTTAGCCCAAACGGCTCTTGGCTATATAACATACCTGTTGAATCGTCCTGAACAGGCTAAGCCGATTCTGGAATCGGCATTACTGCTCGCTGACCAGCTCCGACAGCCGAAACTGACTGCAATGGTTCATTATTATCTAGGGCTGTGTTTACAACAGTTGAATCTAAGTCGGGATGCTCAACATCATCTTGAACTAGCTTTGCAGCAGGCTGTGAAAGCGGCTAATGCACATTTGATTTCCAGAATTCATTTGAGTTTAGCCTTGTTAGCATCCGATAAACAAGACATCAAGGTTCATCATGCCGAGGTGTTAAGCCAATTGCCATTGTTAACGAATGATCTGGCAGGCGAACTTCATTTGATTTTTTCAGAACAGCTTCTGACGCATCCGATGTTTCCCAAGTTGACAACTGAAAGCGCCCAAGATGCTGAGCGCTTACGTCTAATTTATACCCAACTGGATCAGGCAAACCAAAAGATTGCTCCCAAACAACACCAGCAAAAAGCAAAATATTTTCGGTTACTGGCGCAAGTTTATGAAACCCAGAAACGTTTTACCGAAGCATTGGTATTAAATCGACAAGCCATTGAAGAGTTGCAAAAGCAACCGGCGGACGATTTATTAATGTACGCGGAATGGCAGGCTGCGCAACTATACCAAGCAACTAACAATGAGGGACAGGCCATTGCGGCTTATCGCCGCGCTATTGTCCATTTGCAGAGAATCCGGCAGGACATTCCGGTTCACTACCATGATGGTAAATCATCGTTTTTACAGTTATTCGGACCGCTTTACCGGGGTTTGGCAAGTTTGCTATTAAAACAATCTGCGCATGAAGATGGACTAGATGCCCGGCAAATTCTGCTCCAGGAAGCCAGTACCATGATGGATAAGCTCAAACAAACCGAGCTTGAGGATTTTTTTAATGATCGATGTTTGTTAACGGCGGAAAAGTCTACCCGACAGAATAGGCCGAGTGAACACACGGCGATATTTTATCCAATCTTGTTGCCTGACCGCATTGAGTTATTGCTTAACATCGACCAAACGGTTTCACAAGCAACGGTTTATATAGATGTCGCTGAGCTGGAAGTCTTGATAAGGCGCTATGCCAGGCATTTACGACGAGGTCAACAGGATAATAGCAATCTACACCTTTACGATCTGTTAATACGTCCGCTTGAAAAAACCTTGCAGGCTCATTCGATAGATACCCTGGTTTTTATTCCGGATGGCGTGATGCGACTATTACCGCTTGCCGCACTGAATGATGGTCAACACTATTTGATTGAGCAGTACGCCCTTGCCACTTTGCCGGGTTTAGCGATTTTATCTGCCGATACTCGCCATGCAACAATTCCACAAACTTTGTTGGTGGGTTTGAGTCAGCCTTCGACAGAAAGTATCGCGGAATTACCAAAATATATTCTTCAGAATTTGGCTCATCCTGCAAACGATAATCCGGTCGGGGAGCGTGGCTTAGATGAATTAACCAATGTACGCTCGGTGGCCAGCAAGCTGCGTTCACTCATCACGGACAGTTCAGGCAGGAGTCTACAACCTGAGATACTAGCCGAAGCCTTAGCCTTGCCCGGTGTTGAAACTGAAATCAGCGCCCTAGCTAGGCAGATGCCGGGTAATACGCTCTTAAACCAGACCTATACGCTAGGCAATTTTCAGCAACATGTGCAAGATGCGCCCTACAGTAACATTCATATCGCGTCGCATGGCTTTTTCGGCGGTGATTCCGAGCAAAGTTTCATCATGACTTATGATAAATTTCTGACGATTAATCATTTAGAGAATTTACTTAGCGAGCGCAACCGGGGGCAAGCTGTTGATTTACTTGTTCTCAGTGCCTGTCAGACCGCCGAGGGCGATGACCGGGCGCCCTTAGGTTTGAGTGGTGTTGCCTTAAAAGCTCATGCGCACAGTGCCTTGGGTACTTTGTGGCCAATTAGTGATAGTGCGGCGGTCGAGGTTATGACCGAATTCTATAGCGGACTCAATAAATCGTTAACAAAGGCGAAAGCATTACAACAGGCGCAAATCAAACTGATTCATTCCGAAACCATGCAAAATCCATTTTATTGGGCTCCATTTTCACTGGTGGGTCAGTGGATGTAGGCAACAGCGTTTATTCAGGTGGCAACTATGAACCGCAGAATTTTTCTGATTATTTTAGGTCAATCAATACTTTCCATACCCTGTTGGGCGGAAGTCAATACCGATGGCAGTGTGGGTCCCGCCACTCAATTAAACGGACCGAATTTTCAAATTGGTGAAGCGCTGGGAACGCGGGTGGGTGACAATCTGTTTCATAGCTTCAGTCAATTCAATATTAATGCGCAAGAGTCGGCAACGTTTACCGGCGATAGCGCGATCCAGAATGTGATCAGCAGGGTGACCGGCGGCAATGTGTCGGTGATCGACGGATTATTTCGTTCCGAGATTGGCCAGGCGGGAGTGTATTTTATCAATCCCGCCGGGATTGTCTTTGGCGATCATGCTCAGGTGGATGTACCGGCCGCTTTTTATACCAGTACTGCCGGCGCCTTAAATTTTACGGATGGCGCGCAATTTAACGCCCTCAATCCAGCTGGCAGCCATTTAAGCATCGCTGCGCCGAGTAGCTTCGGATTTAATGCGGATCATACGGGCAGTATCGTGATTGAAGCAGATGGTCTGCAGTTTAAACCGCAATCAAAAGTGGAATTTTCTGCCCAGCAGATTGAGATCAATCAGGCGCAAGTCGGCGGGGAAAATGTTGATTTGACCTTAAATACGAACACGACGCCGCGAACGCCAGCGGGACCCATCAATATCAACGGCTCGCTGGTCGCGGCAGCTGGTAACGGTACCGGACATGTGCAAATAAACGGTGGCGACGTAACCCTTTCAAATTCCAACGTGCTGGCAGAAAACCTGGGGGATAAAAACAGCCAAAGGCCGGAAACCATTGCGATTACTGCCGATAACCTTACGCTGGAAAAAAGTTTTGTCGATGCGAGCACGCTTGGTGATGGTAAAGGAGGCAATATTGCCGTTAATACTTCGAAAAACCTCGCTATCACGGGACAGGATATTAATTTGTTGTACGGAATTTTTTCCTACAGCAAGGAGGGCAAGGGAGATGCGGGAAATATTGCTATTAATGCCGGAGATTCTGTAGAACTTTCAGATGGCGGCAAGATCAGTGTCGATACATATACCTCGGGTCGAGGTGGCAATATTGATCTAAATGCCAAGAATTTGTTGGTGGACGGTCAAAACAACAGCAATTTTGCAGGCCTGTTTGCCAATAGTTTCGGCACTGGCAAAGGTGGAAATTTAACTCTAAATGTTGCTGGTCAGGTGAACTTGGCCAATAACGCTGGCTTGAATGCTATCGCTTACGCAGCTGGTGATGGCGGCAATGTGGTCGTTAATACGCATGATTTGGTATTGGATGGACAAAGTCAGAGTATGCCCTTTGCCATTGGTACGGGCAGTTTAAGCGGGACCGGCAATGGCGGAGATATTCAAGTAACGGCGGATAACAGTGTCAATATATTAAATGGTGCTTGGATTAACAGCAGCACCCGGACGTCCGGTAATAGTGGAAATATTGCGGTGACTGCTAAAGATCTGCTGATTGATGGCCAAAATAATCCGAACTTTACAGGAATTTTCACAAATGCTTATCGAGGTAGCGGTAATGCCGGGAATATCACGCTTGCAATTGCCAATGCGTTGAATATTTATAATGGCGGACAAATTGCGTCTAATACTCTGGAGAAAGGTGATGCGGGGAATATTACTTTAGATACCGCCGATATCACGATCATTGGTCCAAATAGTCCATTACAGACCGGCGTTTTCAGTCAGGCGCTCTCAGGTACTGGTCATGCTGGTCAAATAGAACTAACTGCTACTAAAGATTTAAACGTATTACATGGTGGTCAAATTAATTCTACAACCAATACTGTCGGCAATGGTGGGAATATAGTGATCAAAACTAAAGGTAATATCTTGATTGATGATCAGCAAAGTGGCATTGATACAGGGATAGCTAGTCGGACCACAGAGTCATCCACCGGTGATGCGGGTGATATTTCGATAGCTACTCAGGGTGATATTCGCGTCATAAGCCATAGCTCAATTGTCTCAGGAACTACCGGAGCTGGTGCAGGTGGCAACATTATGATTGAATCGGCGAAAAAAATTCAATTAGATGCCCACAATATTGACAATTTTAACAGCGGTATTTTTAGCGATACTTCATCAACTGCAACAGGGAATGCAGGTGATATTCAACTGAAAGCGAGTAATGGACTGGAAATATTAAATGGTTCATCGGTTTCCTCCAGCACTTTTGGTAAAGGATCGGCGGGTAATATTGATATTGCGGGTGATAATTTAATTATTGATAATAATGGCAAAAACTTATTTTTTGGTATCTTAAATATAGCATTTGAATCGTCTTTAGGTAACGCTGGACCAATTAATATTCATACAACCGGAGATGTCAAAGTTGGCAATGGAGGCGTAATAAATTCAAGTTCTTACGGTTTTGGAACGGCAGGTAACGTGACGCTTACGAGTGATGGAGATATTTTACTTTACAGCGATATCCCGACTCCTACTGGGATAATGAGTACATCTGGTCTATTTTCACCCGAATTATCAGGTAATGCTGGAAATATTACTGTAACGTCGCATGGAGATTTGAATGTTCTTGGAAATGCATCTATTAATTCAAGTACTTATGGAGGTGGTAATGCTGGAATCATTAATATTACTACCGGAAGAGATTTATTGCTGAAAGGTAAAACAGAAGCCAAGTTAGAGGCCAATATATCTAGCTTAGCAGGCCCTGAATCGACAGGTAATGCAGGCATCATTCAAGCAAATGTGGGCCGTGATCTATATATTATTGACTATGCTGGAATTGATGCAAGTACGTTTAATACTGGGTCAGGAGGTGAAGTAAATGTAACAACGAGTAGAGATTTATTAATAGATGGGCTGGGAAAATATACATCCGAAACTTATGTAACCGGAATTTCGACGGCTACTCTTCTTTCAACTGGTAGTGCAGGTGATGTAACTATAAAAGGACGGGGAAATATAACTATTTTGAATAATGGCAGTATCGATTCAAATACCTTCTCAGCAGGCAATGCAGGTAATATTTTTGTTGAATCTCAGCAAAACATTTTAATTGACGGAATGAGTAAGTTGACTGGAATTTATAGCAACGCAATTGGTGATACGGAACTCACTAATTATAAAGTGGGGGCTGTTGGCTCTGTAAAAGTTAAAGCGGCCAATAACCTCAAGCTATCAAATAACGGCATAATTAGCACGGCTTATCTAAATAACAATATAAGTGATGTGACGTTTCAACCACACCTTATGCAAATCGAAGCTAAAAATATTGAGTTAATTAATGGTGGTAATTTTTTTGCCAAAGCTATTGGCGGTTTTCCTGCAAGCAATATCAGAATTACTAGCAATACCTTAAATTTGTTGTCTACAGTCAATAATCTCGATAAGACTGATAGTATTAACAGTAAAATTGGTACACAAGCTCAATACGGAAGTGGGGGCTCTATTGAAATTAATGCTAAAGATTGGGTACAGGTTAAAAATAGTCTAATCAGCTCTTCTGTAAATTCAGATGCTAGTGCGAATGGCGGCAATATTGATATAAGTTCAGATGTCGTTGTTCTTGACACTGGTTTTGTTCGCGCTAACGGTGGTGGTAACAATGGTCGTGGTGGCAATATCAACTTAAATAATGCGAGTTTGGTTGTCAGTCGGGATAAGGTGGATATTGGACAAGAACAGGAATTACCACTTGTTTCAGGAAATAACGAAATACGCGCGACTGGATCGAATAAGGGTATTATTTCTTACAAACCCCCTGAGCTCAACATTGTCTCCAGCTTAGCCGGTCTGACTACTCCCGTTTTAGATTCAACAGCCATCAGCCATGACCCTTGTGCCTTCAGTCAAAAGAATTCCTTAAAATATCTGGGGCAGGGCGGCATAAAAGAACTTAACCAGGGTCAGGATGATGTCACCATTGATTTGCTACTAGATCAATCGGCCATCACTCCGGATTTTCATGCTTCTGTGCCATTACCTCAGGTTGTTCGGCAGACCGGTTGCCATCAGCGCGATTCGGGTAAAAGCGTAGCAATTGTCGATTTATAAATTGCAGGGGAACCCTATGCGTAAGTGTTTTGCAAGCTCTGCAGGAACGCTACTGATACTGCTGGCGATCGGACAAGCCCAGGCCAGAAACACGCCTTCCAGCCGTCCGAGCGAACAGCCCACACCCTTGCCGGAGTTTAGTTCACCCGCAACAGCTGCGCCATTCGTATTGCCGCCGGTGACCGAGCCTCCCAATACCATAACAACCGGTCATTCGCTTTTCCTACGGCGGGTCATTTTTAAAGGTAATGCGGTTATTAGTGAAGCGGAGTTACAGAAATTGGCCGCTCCGTTTTTGAGGCGAACCTTGGATGCGGGTGAGCTGGAAGAATTGCGTTTTCAAATCACCCAATATTATCAAAAGCGAGGGTTTATCAACTCCGGTGCCATTATCCCGCAACAGAAAATAACCGATCAAACCCTCGAAATACAGCTTATTGAAGGACGGATTACCGAGGTGACAGTGTCCGGCAACGAACGGTTGAATCCGGATTATCTGCGCTATCGTATGTCTGACCCTGAGGCGCCGCTGAATACCCAGCAATTGCAGGAACGCTATTTATTGTTATTGGAAGATCCGCTAATTCAATCAATTAATGCCAGTCTAAAGCCCCTGGCTAATCTTGGGGAAAGCGCTCTGGATTTGCAGGTCACTCGTGCTCTTCCTTATCAACTGGCCGTACATTTCAATAACTATAACCCGCCCAGTATCGGTGCCGAACAAATGCAGGTGGAAACCTGGGTACGCAATTTAACGGGGTGGGGCGATAAGTTGGATTTTCGTTTTGATCTTAGTGAAGGTTCCACAAATTATTCCGGTGGGCTAAATGTGCCCTTAAATCGTTACGGTACCCTGTTTGATTTTCATTTTGAAACGGGCCAATCTTCCATCATTGAGGAGCCGTTAAACAAAGTCAACATTACCAGTCATGTGCTTAATTTTAATAGCACACTAAGCCATCCGGTCTATCGCGATCTAAATCATTCCTTGATCCTGGGGGCAAGTTTTGCGAATCGACGCAATCAAACCGAGGTGTTAAATCTGGATTATTCCTTTGTGCAAAATCTGGCAACGGGCGAGACTAAGGTCTCTGTTTTACGGCTCTTTCAAGAATATTTGGGGCGATTTGATGCGCATGTTTTGGCTTTCCGCTCGACTTTCAGCACCGGGCTGAATGTTTTTAACCCTACGATTCAAGCTTCGCAGGATTTGGCGGACAGTAAATATTTTGCCTGGTTGGGACAACTGCAATATGCCTATAAATTATTGGAAAATGGCACCCAGCTCCGTTTGCGGGGTAATTTGCAATTAAGCGATCAGCCCTTGTTAGCGCAGGAAAAAATTGCCGTAGGGGGGGTATTCAGTGTACGAGGTTATCGAGAAAACGAACTGGTGAGAGACCAGGGTTATAACGGCAGTATTGAATTCAACATCCCTGTTTACAAAGGAGAGAGTGGTTTCATTCATCAATTAGCCTTAGTGCCATTTATGGATTACGGTTCCGCCTGGAATCATCATCAAGCCGCTGACTACCTGCATTCTATAGGTATTGGATTTAATTGGCAGCTGACCAGGCATATGAAAGCCGATTTTTATTATGCACACGCGCTGAACACCCCAAGACCAAAGCCGCAGCATAATTTACAGGACGACGGAATTTATTTTAATGTCTCGTTATTCGCTTTCTAATTATTCAGCGAAATTCACAACTAAAATTGCCGTACGAACTTTTAATCCTTATAATTTCATAATCCTGCAAAAATAGTATACATACTGCAAAAATGGTCGGTTTCTTATAGCGTTAGGGGAGCAGCTCTCTTTCCAAACTTCCCTATGCTATTAACATTCCATTCTGGTATAATTATTGCGTTTAGTTTAAGCAGATATGTGAGTGTTTAAGTAGGGAATTAATCACGAACTCTGTAATTTTTCCAAATAAGCCATTAATCAGGTAGTAGATTATGCACATTATTAATTTACGCAAAAATGTTCAACGAACAGACCACGGTCGCCGATTATCCGATCGACGCAATATTTCTCATCCATTTGGATCATTGAAGTGGATAGAACATGTGCAGCAAAATTATGTTGCCTACCCGCGTCAAGAAAGGCGGCAACAAAATAGACGGGTAGCAGAAAGAAGACAAGAAACCCTTTCTGAACACGACTTGTCATTGCGCAAATTTTCAAGTAATTTGCTTTCTCGCGAAGAGCTGAAATTACTTGAAGAACTGTATTTTATGGACTTCGATGAACTCTCAGCTCATGAAACTGACACCCTGAACCAAAGTTTAAAGAGCACTACTTGATGATGAAGTTTTTTCAGCTTGGCGGGGATAAATTCTGATAAATAAAGGTACTTTCACTTATAGCTTCAGATATATTCAACGGTGATAGAGGATATCCTCTTTTCCATCGATATTGAAACGTGTACCCCCCTATCTTACCAATCCAGCTTGATGAATGTACCGTCGAATATAACTTTCAAGCCTCCATAAAGCAGCACTGATTGAGCCCTGGAAGCATTCACTTTCGTATCGGAACCCTACTACGATAAATTAACCCTAACAACCTTTGAACTCCGTTATTCAGATGGAAAACACCAAAAGCTATCTTAACGTCCCTTATGCAGAAAAAGATGCAGCAAAAGCATTGGGTGCAAAATGGGATCCAGCAAAAAAGAAATGGTATGTCCCTAAAAATATAGACTTTACACCCTTTTTAAATTGGCAATCCGCTGAATTGCCTAAAGAAAATGAGTCGAGAACGCATAAATATTCCATCAACACTAGCTCATCGAGTAAAAGCGGCACTTTGGGAACAATGACTTATCCAGTCGATAAAAATTTTGTTGCTTATTCTGGTGTTGAGCCGCCATGGGATGAATAACCGGGTACCGGTTTTAAAGATTTAAAATTGGTAATGACTGTTAATACGATGGTTTAATTAAAAGTGTGCGCTAATCCCTAAGCGAAAACTCACCGGCTCGACCGGGTGAAAGTGAATGTCATTAACACCCTCCGCTGCTTCACCCGGAAGACGCGATTGGTAGTAATAGTCGATGGCGCTATCCTTACGATTCAATAAATTGAATAATTCCGCTTGTACGCTCCAGGTTTTGTCGATGTTATAACCAAGCATCGCCGATAACAGGATCGTGCTATCGGAACGTACGCTGTTGTCTTCAATCAACGGTCGTGGCCCGAAAAAACGTAGGCGCGGTCCACCGAAGAAACCGTGGTAGTTGTGAACCGTCGCGCCCGCTGCAATCACGGTTTCAATTGAGCCGGGAATGTAATTGCCCTCGGGATCATCGCCACGGAAGCGCGAATTCGAAAAACTCAAGTCCGCATCGAAGGTCAACCAGTCAGTGGGTGAGTAGTAGTTGGCGAATTCCAAACCATAGCGGCGACTTGGGCGGCTGATCTCGGTAGTTCCGGCATCGCCGACAAAAAGCAGTTCCGAATCGATGTCAAGCCACCAGATTGCCAAGGTGGATTGTAAACCTTTGACCCAAGTGGTTCGGGTGCCTATTTCGGCGCCGTATGTGCGCGCTAAGGGTACTGCTTTGTTGACCGATTCCCGCGTACTTGGATCGACAGTGGTATTGACGCCGCGCGCGTCGTTACTGTGAAAGCCCATGCCGCCATTGAGATAAAACTCGGTATCGGCCCATGGGCCAAAGATTAAGCCCAGTTTCGGACTGACCATGCCATCATAGCGTTCGCCGTTATTATCTGCGATGTTGCTGTTACTGACCTTAAAGCGAAAACCATCAAAGCGCACGCCTAGGTTGGTGCGAAACCAGTCATTCCAACGAGTTTTGTTATCGAAATACGGACTCATACTGGTGACCCAGACGTTGTCTTCGCGAATCGCAGACAAGCGTTGCCGGGCTTGCGTCAGCAGCAAGCCATTGTCGATATTGTCGTTACGGATTTGGAAGCCGACCGTACTTTCCGATTCGGCGCCCGCAAGTTTGTGGAACCTCGTGTGACTGGTTTTGATGCCGGTTTGCCAGCGGTCATCGGGTTGCGCGAACTGGTCACCATGTACGGGATCGGTCAGAAAATAGGTAAAATTTGAATACAGATTCAGTTTCGAATAGAGACCGTACGCCATCAATTTGGTCGAACTATCGGCAGTGTTACGATGCCATTCGGTCGTAATGCTGTAACGTTGAGAACCACCACCATCGGTTGGGTCAATCGTACCCCAGCGATCAATCAGACCCTGAGCAACCGCGCGTTTGGGAATTTGGTCGGTCGAATTCCAGTCGGCTTTATAGGCCATGCCAGTGACACTCCAGCCGGTTTCACCTTTTTCGACGCTGTAACGTAGGACGCCATTGAATTTTAAAAAATCATTGCTATAAGTCCACGGTCCGCCATTGTTGACGATTTCTCCAGCATACATTAAATCCCCACTGCCAAGTTTTTGCGAACCGGAAGCAAAGCCACGGTAGTAATCGAACATGCCGCCGGTAAATCTGACGGTATGTTCGGGAAGCTTTTTGAAGTATTGAATATCGGCGGAACCGGCGCTTGAAAAATCGCCGTTTTCGGCATAATAGTTACCTTTTTTGTAACTGACGGTTTGGATTAATTCAGGGATCAAAAAGTTGGTATCCATCCAACCTTGACCATGGGCATGTGAAGTCAAGTTGATCGGTACCCCGTCGATTTGAGATAAGAAATCAGTGCCGTGGTCGAGGTTAAAGCCACGCAGGTAATATTGCGGTGCTTTACCTTCACCGCTGTGCTGTGAGGCAATCATGCCCGGTACAGTTTCGAGAATTTCGCCGGGGCGGGTGATCGGTTTGTATTTGATTTGTTCCTGACCAATATTGCCTTGCGAGGCACTATCGGCAATCCCGATCTGGGTGTCGGCGCGTTCAGTGATCACCATGTCTTCAAACTCTTGAGGCTCGCTGACTTTTTCGCTGACTTTTTTTTCTGATTTAGTTTTTTTAGCAGGTTTGGTTTCAGCTTTTTCGGGCTTGTTTGGCTTTTCGGTCTCTGCGAGGCCGGTGTGACTGATGGCCAATGCGCAAGCCAAAACCAGTAAACGAACAGTGAATAATTTTGCAGGGGATGCGTGAATGGAATGTGGGTAATGGTTCATGAACATGCTCATAATAAGTAATTGAAATTATTGTAATAGTTATATGATTGTGCTAAAGAAAAATGACTGTTGCGTAGGTGAGAGCTTACGAACAGTGGTGAAATCAAATCCATGGTTGAACTAAAAGACCTGTGTTCAAACTCAGTTTTTGAATGTTGAAAGTCTTTAGATTCAGGGGTAGAGAAAATTAAATTCGAGGTACGCAAATAATGCGTAGTAAATAGCACAGCGGTGTGTGGGGCGATAGAACGCCAAACAGCTAGAGCACAGCCAGTGGGCTGAGGGTATGAAATTCGGGGGTGTTCGTTGCCGTTTGAAGCGTCGGCAAAAGTAAATTGAAGCGGGACGGCTTCGAATTGAATAACTGGGAAATGAGGTCTTGCGGATAATACAACAGAGGCGATGGCTAATTCATTAAGGGTCGGCGGGGAGGTGAGACCGACACCATTGCTGAGTAAACGGGTACCTGGAGAATTATTGATATCCGGAAAATACTGATTAAATTGAGTGATGACGAGGGCATCAATCAAGTTGTTATAGCCCGTTTGAATGCTGTTCAGTGTGGAACTCGCATGCTTTGCCGTTTGATCAAACAACATCGACCAAGCCGATCGCTCAGAAAATGCATGTTGCTGATGTTTTGGAAGTTCTGAAAAGCCCGTTAACGTTGAATGATCAACCTTCGGCGCATTGACCTTGAATTCGTTCAGCGTTGAATGCCATGATTCTGCGTCAATGAGCTTGTTATGTTGAGTATGAGATTGGGTCTTGGTTTGGCCGAAACTATCAAAACTAACTGAAGATGCATGACTTGCATAATTGACAATAAAGCCCAATAAGCAGGCAACACCGATGACGATCAATTTGGCGAAAACAATACCGGCACCATGAAGTAGCAAGGTAGCGACCATGAACCCCAAGGTATACGAAATTAGACTGGCTGAAGTCGATATTTCCTGGCCGTGAGCAAAGCCGTGGAAAAATGCGAAAAAGGCCACGATCAGAACATTGATTTTGCTGCTAAAGCAAATGTTACGGGTAATCAGTACCCCAAAAACAGCGCAGGACAATAAAATAATGCCTTCAAAGTTCGGGATCGAAATGCCCGCGGCCCCTGCAAGTCCACCCAAACTCATCACGCTGACAAACGCCAGCGGTAACATCCAAATCGCATGTCCGCGCATTTGCGCAGCCCAGATGCCGACCGCCAACATGGTGATTAGGTGATCCCAGCCTTCGAGAGGATGGTTAAAACCGTGACTCCAACCGATAAAATCCAGATGGACAAATTGTTTGCTCAAAAACGCTAACAACAATAATGCCGGCAGCACTATAGACCACACCAGCTTGGTTAGCCGGGGTCTTTCAGTCGCTGAGGTAAAATGTAGGTAGCGCATCACGAAATAATTGAATTGGGTCGGGTCAAAATTGGGGCTAGTGTATACGGATATTTTTTTCTACGCAATTTCGATTTGCCATTTTATAAAATTTATCCAGATACCTTCCGGTAGTTAGCATTTAGAAATAGCCGCGTGAATTCTTGCTATTGCGGAAGATCAGCGGTTGTTCCTTATCGGATAACGCGCTGTTTCGAGCGCTGTCAATCGCGTGCTTTATTGAGCTACGATCGGGTGATTTGCCGCAAACCGGGTCGGTTTTGTACATATCGCCGGTCAACATATAAGCCTGACAACGACAGCCGCCAAAATCGCGCTGTTTTTCATCGCAACTGCGACAGGGCTCTTGCATCCAGTCGTCGCCACGGAAAAAATTGAAGGCTTTGGATTCGTGCCAAATTTCCTGAATGCTGTAATCTTTGACATTTGGGCAATCAAGGCCCGGCAAAATTCTGGCTTCATGACACGGCAGCGCGACGCCATCCGGCGCGATAGTCAGGAAGGTCGTGCCCCAGCCGTTCATGCAAGCTTTGGGACGCTCTTCGTAAAAATCGGGGACGACATAGTAAATCTTCATTTTACCCGCGACTTTTTCTTTGTAGGCTTGGGCAATTTTTTCGGCTTCCTCGAATTGCTCCTTCGTTGGTAACAGGGCATCGCGGTTGACGTGTGCCCAGCCGTAATATTGAGTATTCGCTAATTCTAGGTAATCCGCACCGAGTGCTTCGGCCATCGCGAGAATTTCCGGCATTTGGTGAATATTAGCCCGATGAATCACCACGCATAACACCATCGGATAGCCATGCTTTTTAACCAGACGCGCCACTTCCTGTTTATGCTCAAAAGATGAGGTGCCGGCCAGATGATCGTTAAGTTCCTGAGTACTGGCTTGAATGCTGACTTGAATATGGTCAAGACCGGCCTCTTTAAGTTGGACGATCTTGGCTTCGGTCATGCCGTAACCTGAGGTGATCAGGTTGGAGTAATAACCGAGTTCGCGCGCATGTTTGACCAATTCCGGCAAATCTTGGCGCGTTAAAGGTTCGCCGCCCGAAAAGCCCAGTTGCACCGCGCCCATTTTACGTGCTTCGCTTAACACGCGTTTCCAGTCTTCGGTCGATAATTCCGAGGAGTGCTTGGCATAGTCTAAGGGATTCGAGCAATAGGGACATTGCAAGGGGCACGCATAGGTCAACTCGGCGAGCAGCCAGCGCGGCGGGGTAATATTAGTTTTGTTGGATCCAGCCATTTTTTAAAGCAACCTCTAAGAATGCGCTAATGTCGTTGTTAAGGCCTGTGGTGGCGAATTTTGCTTCAAGTTCGCTGACGATTTGTGACAGTATGCGCGAACCGTCACACAGTTTTAAAATTTCCGCAGAGCTTTGGTTAAGTTCCACCATGCCTTCCGGGTACAGAATAACATGCTTTTGCTGGGCTTCTTCCCATTGCAGACGGTGGAGAGGGGAAAATTGGATGGGTTGATCGGGTTTAATTGTCATGGTTTGTGATTGATAGTTTAAATAATAGAGTCGAAAAATTAGCTTAAAAGATATTACTAAAAGTATTTGATCATAGTTTGTCTGTGTTAAGCCACGGTGACGTGCTTTGTTGTCCCGACAGGTTAAAAACACGCAGGTTGGCGTACTATTGAACAACCAGACCTCTTGCGAGCCTTGGGTGAGATTTTAAACGCTAGGTATTTAAAGTAGCAATTATCAATTACTTCTGCCCACTGCATGGCGATTGAACCTTTTTATTGACTAAACTTTGGAGGCTTTATGCGTTCACCATAAACGACCAATCAATCATCAACTCAGGAAACAGTTGCACCTTGGTTGGCTCATCCATGCCGAAAACCTCCGATTGATCATAGTGATTTTCTGCCTTTAAGCGATAGATCATTACCCAGCGGTCTTCCGGGTGAATCAGCCAGTATTCTTGGACACCATGTAGTTGATAGAGATTGCGTTTAATATTCATATCTTTTAGAGCAGTCGATGGCGACAGCACTTCAATTATCCAGTCCGGCGCCCCGCGACAGCCTAATTTATCGAGCTTGGCGAGGTCGCAAATCACGCTTAAATCGGGTTGAACTACGGTGTCTACTTTGGCATCAGTTTCATTTTGGCGAGGCAGGCGTACATCGAACGGGGCGGTATAGCCTTTACACGATTTTCCTTGTAAATAATTACGAATTTGCCCGGCTAACTCGAAAACGATTTCTTGATGCAAGCGCGATGGTCCGGTCATTGCGTAGGCTTGGCCGTTAATTAATTCCCAACGCTGATCGTCCGGCCATTGGGCATAATCGGCATAAGTGAAGGTTTGGGGTCGTTTTTCCGCAGTATTCATGAGGTTCTCCAAAAGGGGAGATGATACAAAAACGTTAGAGTTTTAACTTAACCGGAAAGCCTGATTCTTGAAGCTTTCCTGCTGTGCCATTTATAATCAACGCAGTCGTTTTCGGTAACAACCCACACTTCTACTGCATCCGCAGCTAAATAAAGTTGTACTTTATTGCTCATTCTGGAAGCTGGCGTCATTTCAATTTTTCCATAGCGATTTAATCCAATTTTAAAAGGTAAATTTTCAAAATAAGGATTATCAACGACTTCAGACCATTGCATGACGCTTGCTCCCTTTGCAGGATGATTAGGCTTTGATATTAAAGTACGGCGGCATATCGTTGATATACGCCATATACATCGCATCGGCCATCGTCCACAAGATATCGAGTTTGAATTGCAGGATCTGCAGCATCCGCTCTTGTTGCTCGCGGGTTTGGTACCAGTCGAGAGTAATTGCCAAACCGTGTTCAACGTCGCGGCGTGCTTCGGTCAGGCGTTTGCGGAAGTAGATATAGCCTTCCTGTTCGACCCATGGGTAATGTTCGGGCCAATTATCGAGGCGTTGCTGATGAATTTTCGGCGCGAATAATTCGGTAAGTGATGAGCTCGCTGCTTCGTGCCAATCGGCGCGACGCGCAAAATTGACATAGGCATCCACCGCGAAACGCACGCCGGGCAATACGAATTTTAACGAGGTAATATCTTCGCGGGTCAAACCGACCGCGATGCCGAGTTGAATCCAGGCTTCGATGCCGCCCGGATCGCCGGGGTGACCGTCGTGATCCATGATGCGCTGTATCCATTTGGCGCGGGTTTCGCGGTCAGGGCAATTCGCTAGGATGTTTGCATCTTTAATCGGAATACACACTTGATAATAAAAACGATTGGCGACCCAGCCCTGAATTTGGGCTTTGGTGAGTTTGCCTTCATTCATCAGGGTGTGATAGGGGTGGTGAATGTGGTAATACTTTTCCATGCCGCGCAGTTGGGCTTCAAATTCTGCTCGGGTCCAGGCGGGTAATTCACTAATGCTCATAATTTATCCTTGATTTATAAGTTAATTTCTAAACCGTCGTAAGCGACTTCGATACCAGCGGCATCGAGTTGTTTACGTTCGTCGGAAATCTCATCCAAAATCGGGTTGGTATTATTAATATGGATGAGGATTTTTCGGGTATTAGGTAGGGTATTTAACACTTCAATCATACCACCGGGGCCGGATTGTGGTAAATGTCCAATTTCGCGGGCTTTTTTCTGGCTGATGTTTTGGGTACACATTTCGTCGTCGGTCCAGAAAGTGCCGTCTACCATGACGCAATCAGCGGCCTGCATCGCGGCCATCACATGTGGTTCGATTTCGCCTAGGCCGGGTGAGTAAAACACTTTTTTACCGGTCGAAATTTGTTCGATGATAACGCCGATATTATCGCCGTCATGTGGATCGTAGCGATGCGGAGAATAGGGCGGGGCTTTGCTTTTTAACGCCTGAGTGTAAAAACGTAAATCATCAATGCCTGGAATTTCGAAACTGCTGCCGTCGATTGGCACGGGGTGATGGTTGATGGTGCAATAGTGTTCGAGCATTTTAAAGATCGGGAAGCCGGTGCTCAAATCCTGTTTGACCATTTCGGTGCAGTATACTTCCAAAGGCTTGCCTTCGCGCAGCATCAGCATGCCGGTACTGTGGTCGATTTGGCTGTCGATCAGTAAGATTGCGGTAATGCCGGTATCGCGGATGCCATTTTTCGGTTGAATCGCCGGAAAGGCTTCTAGTTGTGCGCGGATATCGGGTGAGGTGTTGAACAATAACCAATGCACATCGTCGGTGCTCACGGCTATTGATGATTGGGTGCGCGGGGTGCCTTGCATTTGTTGACGACGGATACGGTGGCAGTTGTGGCAGTTGCAGTTCCATTGTGGGAAACCGCCGCCTGCGCCTGCGCCTAAAACTCTAATTTTCATAGTTATTATTGGGAGTGGCTAACGTTAAAAAAAGGAAAATACAGAATAAGTTCTATCGAGGCAAAAAAAAGGGACTCCGAAGAGTCCCTTTATTATCTGTCAAACCGTTTAAATTAACGGTTGTAGATGTACATAGTGACTTCAAAACCGAAACGTAAGTCGTTGTAGCTTGGTGTTTCCCATTTCATAAAGTGACCTCCAGAGTTGTGTTTTAATAGTAGGCTAGCTTGATCAAGTAAGCTAAATCAGAGTATACGATGAACTATTTTGTTGTGCAACTATTAAGGGATGAAAATAAAATAACTTAAACAAAATGTAGGGTAGGCTGCGCGTACCTTATCCAATATGCAGATTACATTAAATGGTATGCATAGCATACCCGATTAGTTTTTTGGGCAAGTTAATAATTTTAATTCCTAACTGGGTAAGAAATATTCATTAATGAGGTTTTTCTCTGCTAGCTCGAATCGTTTCATAAGCCTTACGAATTTGTTGGGTTTTTTCCTTGGCGAGCGTCATCATTTCCTCCGGCAAGCCTTTTGCTACCAGTTTGTCAGGATGGTGTTGGCTAATCAGACGGCGATAGGCTTTAGTGACGGCCTCGTCGGTCGCTGAAGGCTTTAAACCCAATACTGCATAGGCATCATTTAGATTGGATTGGCGATTGGGAATATTGACTCGGTTGTTATTCTGATGGCTGCCATATTGATAAAACCGTTGTTGCGCCTGAAATTGCATTTTGATAGCTTGATATTCAAAACGACTGATGCCTAAATTGGCACAAATTCGCAATAGCATATTTTCTTCAATAGCCCCGAGTGCGCCATCGGCGAATGCGGCCTGCATTTGAATTTCAAGGAACATGTGGATTAGATGTTGGCGTCTGCGGCATTCCTGACGAAATTTAGTTAACACCGCCTCTAATGGAAAATCAGGTTGTTTACCTTGTTGAAACAGCTCAATCGCTTTGCTACGCAATTCGGGCGATAATTGCATTTCATCCATGATCCGTTTCGCTAGGTTAATTTCGGCAGTTGATACCACGCCATCCGCTTTGGCAAGATGACCCATGACCGAAAAGGTGGCGTTAAAGAAAGCCATCTGGATTTGATGCTGAGTGTCTTTGGAGCTAAATGCGTCCCGATCAATTCCTTGAACGCCCTGATCAAACTTATGCCCGACGGAGGCGCCAATAAGCGCTCCCACAGGACCTGCGACCATAAAACCAAACGTGCCGCCAATGACTTTACCCATCCAACTCATGTCTATTCAATCCTACGATTTGAGCATTTAAGTGTTAAAATTACGCTATTAAATCACAAAATTTTACCGAGGTATTATGAACGCTCCTGCGGTTCTTTACGAATCATCTTTGTCTCACCTAACCTTGCGCGCGCGTGGCAAGGTGCGCGATATTTATGATGTTGATGCGGACACTATGTTGATCGTCACTACCGACCGATTATCGGCATTCGATGTGATATTGCCGGATGCTATTCCAGGCAAGGGTAAAGTTTTAACGGCAGTTTCCAATTTCTGGTTTGAGATGATGCGTGACGTGATTCCGAATCATCTGTTGGATATTCCGCTGGCACAAATTGTGCCGGATCCGGTCGAGCTTGCTCAGATCGAAGGTCGAGCCATTGTGGTTAGAAAATTGCAACCGCTTCCGGTTGAAGCGATTGTGCGTGGCTATCTGATTGGTTCTGGCTGGAAAGATTATCAAAAAACCGGTGCAGTATGCGGTATTGTGCTGCCGGAGGGTTTGAGGCAGGCTGAGCAGTTGCCAAGCCCAATTTTTACGCCCTCGACTAAAGCTGAAGTGACCGCTCATGATGAAAACATCAATTTTGAACAGGCGGTTGCGTTGATGGGGCAAGCGGTGGCTGAGCAGGTGCGTGGGGTCAGTATTGCGCTTTATAGCCGTGCGGCAGAGTATGCTAAGCAACGTGGCATCATTATTGCCGATACCAAATTTGAATTCGGACTTGATAAAACAGGAAAATTATATTTGATCGATGAGATATTAACGCCAGACTCTTCAAGATTTTGGCCCGCGGATCAATATCAAGTGGGTATCAGTCCACCAAGTTTTGATAAGCAATTTGTGCGTGACTATTTGGAAACGCTGGATTGGGATAAAACCGCTCCGGGCCCCAAGCTTCCGGCCGAAATTGCGGCCTATTGCAGTGCCAAATATCAAGAGGCGCAAGCTCGTCTAGTGAATAATTGAAGGTTTCAATTTAGAGTAGGCCGTGTTCTGCAAACGAATAAGGGATACCCTCACCGATAATGAAATGATCGAGCACTCGGATATCGAGAAGATTAAGGGCTTGTTTAAGTTTTTCGGTGATTTGCTGATCGGCCCGGCTAGGTTCATTGATGCCTGAAGGATGATTGTGAGCAAAAATAACGGCGGCGGCATTATGATATAACGCCCTTTTCACTACTTCGCGTGGATAAATACTGGCATTGTCGATAGTGCCGCGAAATAATTCTTCGATCTGAATGACTCGATGCTGATTGTCTAAAAACAGGCAGGCAAACACTTCATAAGTGTAGCCTCGAAGTTGAGCGGTCAGGTAAGCACGAGTCAAATCAGGACTGGTCAGTGCATCCCCTTTTTGCAATATTTCCGAAAAATGTCGCTTGGCCATTTCAAGCACGGCTTGCAGTTGGGCGTATTTGGCGCTACCTAGGCCTGGACTTTGACAAAATTGGACTTGATCGGCGTTTAAGAGCGCTCGAAGTGAACCGAAATGATCGAGCAAGTCGCGTGCTAAATCGACCGCTGATTTTCCACGGATTCCGGTACGTAAGAAAATGGCAAGCAATTCGGCATTGGTAAGTGCCGCAGGACCCCGCTGCAGCAATTTTTCTCGTGGGCGTTCATCTTCAGGCCAATTGTTGATTCCCATCATAGTATCTTCAATATAGGGTAATTTTTCATTATTTTATAAGTCAGCTCATAAAAATACTAGAATTGTTTTAGTTGAATAGGTATTCATTATCTGCAATATGTAGTTATACTTAATTCTTTAATTTTAGAACTTTTCAATTAGGATTAATTGAGCTATTTTGAAAACAAAACGTATTTTATTGGGCATTAGTGGTGGGATTGCTGCATACAAGTGTGCCGAACTTGTTCGCTTGCTTGTTAAACAACAAATGGAAGTGCGTGTGGTCATGACTGAAGCTGCCATGAAGTTTGTAGCTCCAATGACCTTGCAGGCATTGTCGGGTTCCGAGGTTCATACCGAGTTATTTAATCCGGAACAGGAAAGGGCGATGGGACATATCGCCCTGGCGCGTTGGGCTGATGTGTTATTGATAGCTCCTGCAACCGCCGATATTGTTGCGAAATTAACTCACGGCTTAGCCGACGATCTGCTTACTACCCTGTATTTAGCGGCTGAATGTCCGGTTTTTATTGCGCCGGCAATGAATCAGGCTATGTGGCGTAAAGCCATCACTCAGCAGAATATTCAGCGCTTGAAGGAACAGGGCGTTCAACTGATTGGACCAGAGTCTGGTGAGCAGGCTTGTGGTGATGTTGGTTTCGGACGGATGGCTGAGCCCGTTGACATTGTTGAACGACTTTTAGGTCAGGCACACTCAAATTGTTTACAAGGTAGAAAAGTCTTATTGACTGCCGGACCTACTCGCGAGTCTATCGATCCGGTCCGTTTTATCAGTAATCGGAGTTCCGGAAAAATGGGGTATGCCATTGCAGAGGCAGCTCATCATGCTGGCGCCGAGGTAACTTTAGTGAGTGGCCCCGTTAATTTAGGTGCGTCAGCGGGCATAAAATTAATCAAAGTTGAAACGGCGGCTCAAATGCATCAGGCGGTCATGGCGCAACTTATCCAATGTGACATCTTTATT
Organism: Methylococcaceae bacterium; assembly: GCA_947505105.1. Lineage (GTDB taxonomy): Bacteria > Pseudomonadota > Gammaproteobacteria > Methylococcales > Methylomonadaceae > SXIZ01. The sequence goes on from CANNKG010000002.1 coordinate 60,686, forward strand.
GCGACTGCTGCGGTTGCCGACTATACAGTTCAAGAATCCAGTGCGGTAAAAATCAAAAAACACGATGAACTGTTGACCTTGACCTTAACCAAAACTCCGGACATTCTCGCTGAGGTCGCTAATCAGAAAGTGCCACCGTTTACGGTTGGATTCGCAGCGGAAACCGAGGATTTGGAAAGGTATGCTCTGGATAAGTTGCAGCGTAAAAAACTCTCGATGATAGCTGCAAATTGGGTAGGACGTGAACAAGGTGGCTTTGAAGATGATCAGAACGCTCTTCGAGTGTTCTGGAATGATGGCCAAGAAACTTTCAATATGATGCCTAAACAGCGATTGGCCGAGCATTTAATTGCGCTAATTGCACAACAATTTAATAAAACAACGTCATGATAACGATACAACTTAAAATTATGGATGACCGCTTAGGCAAAACCATTCCTTTGCCTGAGTACGCAACTCCGGGTTCGGCCGGTATGGATTTACGTGCCTGTATTGATAAGCCTATGGTGCTGGAACCAGGTGTTACGGTGTTAATTCCGACCGGATTGGCGATACACCTTGCCGATCCTGGTTTGGCCGCGTTTATTTTACCGCGCTCGGGCTTAGGTCATAAACATGGGATCGTGCTCGGTAATTTAGTTGGTTTGTGTGATGCTGATTATCAAGGTCAGGTTTTTGTCTCTTGCTGGAATCGCGGGGATACTGCATATTCGATTAATGTTGGTGAGCGCATTGCACAAATGGTCATAGTGCCCGTGCTCCAAGTTAATTTTGAACACGTTGATGAATTTGATAGCAGTATGCGTGGAGAGGGCGGTTTTGGGCACACAGGTAATCATTAAATTCATTTTTATTAAGGTAGGGTTATGAAGAAAATTTTTTTAGGCCTTCTGAGTATAGGAATATTGCATATATTACTGGTGGCCGGAGGAATTTATGGTTTGTCGAGTGCTCAATTGCAACAGGCAGCGAATCAAGCGACTCAGGCACGTGCCGAAGCGATAGCGCTCAGTTTAAGTAAGCAATTGTCGTTGTTACAGGATCAGGTCGATGCGTTAGCGCAATCTCAGGCGGTGATTGACGGGTTTACGCGCGCCGATCCAAATGAACTGCGCCAAATCGCTCTGGGACTCGAAAAAATTTTACCCGGTGCCTTAAAAATTCGCTTGGTGATTCCGGGTTCTCAGGTTGTGGATAATGATGTACCGTTGATGGGTTTTGCCGATCGGGATTTGGTCAAAGAAAGCTTAATTACTAACCAGTTACCGGCAGTTCATGATCAGGATGTCAATAAACATCTTGCGCTGGTCGCAAGAACATTAAAAAATAATTTAGCCATTGGGGTTGTGCTTGCGAGTGTTGATCCGACGATTTTGACTAAAAGCATCCAGGCAGTTAACTTAAATAACGAATATTTAAGTTTGATGCAAGGCCCGTTGATGCTTATGGAGCGAGGCGATAGCGCATTAAAGGTTAATGAAGGTAATAAAATTACGATTCCAAATACTCGCTGGGAAGTCTATTTCTGGTCACCTGACGCCCTTGATGCCTCTTTTCAGAGTTTGCTTGCAGTTGTTGTTTTGGTTGGGATGGTTTTATTTTCCTTATGTTGCTTTTTCGGTTTTCGGTATGTTGACGGTTTGCTGGTTAAGGATTTTGCCACGTTGTTGAGAGTTGCTAAAGATTTGCTAAACGGTAAAGCGAATGGCAATTACCCGGTCAGTTTTTCTGAAATGCGCACGATGATCAGCACGCTTGTCCAATATAGGCGGGTACTCGATGATGATGGTCATGAAAAATCATCCTCAATGCTAAATAGCGCCAAACTTAATGATTTTTTTGAGGAGTCTGAAGGTCTCAGTTTTCAAAAAACTGCCCTAAGTTCTGGTGGTATGCAAGATTCAACAAAAGAGATGCCGGGACAACCCATCAAATTTGAAAATTATTTCGAGCCTCCTAAAGCCCCGGTTGAGATGGCTAATAATGCCGGCAACACTACGCTTAACTCATCGCGATCTTCTATCTTTAAGCCTTTTGGAATATATGGTCAGGTCGATCTTACCTTAACTAAGGATATTGTTTTTGAATTGGGGCGGGCATTAGGATCTGAGGCAAAAGCACAACAAATAGAGCGCATTATCATGGGTTATGATGGACGTGCCTCAAGTCCTGTTTTGGCCGAGGCCCTTGCCAAAGGTATTATTGCCACCGGTGTGAATGTGCTGGATATTGGCCGAGTGCCAACCCCTTTGGTTTATTTTGTCGCTCACCATTCCGAAGGACGTTCAGGTGTGATGATCACCGGTGACCATCATCCGGCTCAATATAATGGTTTTATTATGCAGTTCAACGACAAATTGCTGATTGAAGATAGTATCAAGCAACTCAAGCGCAGAATTGATAATGAAGATTTTGTAAGCGCCGATTTGGGAACGCTTGAACGAAATAGCCGTTATGTTAATGAATATATAGGTGTGCTTTCCGAAGAGATTCATATCGTTAGACCAATGAAAATTGTCTTGGATTGTGGTAATGGCGTCACCAGTGAATTAGCGCCTAAACTCTTTAAAACGCTTGGCTGTGAAATCATTGAGTTATTTTGTGATATTGATGGCAATTATCCTAATCATTCACCTGATCCTTCCCGAGCAGAAAATTACAGCGATTTGAGTGCTGCGGTCTTGCATTATCAGGCAGATTTAGGGATTGTGCTTGATGGTGATGGTGATCGACTGGGTGTAGTCGATTCGAAGGGTAAAATTATCTTGCCGGATCGTTTGATGATGTTGTTCGCCAAAGATGTGCTTGATGGAAGAATCGGGGCTCAGATCGTTCATGATGTGGGAAGTTCGAAGCTTCTTGATGCCCAAATTCAGAAATTCGGCGGTCGTTCTGTCCCGTCTAGTAGTGTGGGTCCATTGCTTAGAGCGAAATTAGTAGAGAACAGTGCTAAGTTGGCTGGGGGAATGGGAGGACATTTCATTATTAATGATCGTTGGTTTGATTTCGAAGATGCGCTTTATGCATCAGCACGTTTGATTCAAATCTTGTCGGGCGATCCACGTAATAGTGCTGAATTATTTGCGAGCTTTCCTGATGGGATTAATACCCCAGAATTCACAGTAGACATGCCTGATGAGGAAAGTCAGAAATTGCTTGAGATATTGAAAAACGATTTGCAAATTAAAGGCGCTAAACTTAATGATATGGAAGGTTTACGCCTCGATTTTGCGGATGGATGGGGAATTGTTCGAGCAGATTATTTATCATCGGCACTGAAATTTCGTTTTGAAGCCGACAATCGCGAAGCGTTGGCAAAAATTCAAACGCAGTTCAAAAATGTGCTGTTACGGATCAAACCGGAACTAAACTTGCCTTTTTAAATGGAAAACCAAAGACTTATGAAGAATAAATCTGCACATCAGATAGCGCATGTATTAATAGAAGCATTGCCCTACATTCAACGATTCAAAGACAAAACCATCGTGGTCAAGTATGGTGGCAATGCCATGATAGACGAAACTCTCAAGCATAGTTTTGCCCGTGATATCGTGTTAATGAAGCTGGTTGGGTTAAATCCGATTGTGGTGCATGGCGGAGGACCTCAAATTGGCGATTTGTTAAAACGGCTTGGTAAAACCTCTGAATTTGTCGATGGAATGCGTGTCACTGATAGTGAAACAATGGATGTGGTCGAGATGGTACTGGGGGGGTTGGTTAATAAGGAAATTGTCAGCTTGATCAATCAGCATGGCGGTAAAGCGGTAGGGTTAACCGGAAAGGATGGTGATTTTATTCATGCCCGTAAAATTCATATGACACGCGCAATGCCGGAAGGCCAGGAATCAGAAATTATCGACATTGGACATGTCGGCGAAGTACAAAGTATCGATCCTGAGGTTGTCGAAATGTTGGGCAAGAGTCATTTTATTCCAGTGATTGCTCCGATTGGTGTAGGTAAAGATGGCCATTCTTATAATATTAATGCAGATTTGGTAGCTGGTAAGATTGCCGAAGTTCTGAAAGCCGAAAAGCTGATGCTCCTGACTAATACCACCGGGATACTGGATAAGGAAGGTAACCTGTTGACGGGGTTATCGGTGACGGATATTGATGCGTTAATAGCGGATGGCACAATTTCAGGCGGAATGATTCCTAAAACCCGCTGTGCGACCGATGCGATTAAAGGGGGGGTAAATAGCGTCCACATTATCGATGGTCGCGTCGAACATGCCGTGTTGCTCGAATTATTTACCGATCAGGGTGTAGGGACCTTGCTGGTTCGTCGGCGTTCCTCATAGACTTGAGGGGCTGTTCAACGGCGAAATTGGATCACCGTTTGGTGATTCGTAACCATTCATTCCCCCTATTTAAATGTGGTAATGAATGGTTACGATGATTCTTTACGCCATGGCCTTTAATTCGCTCAAGCCGTTTGGTTTCTTCGAAAGTTGAATTTGGGTTTTAATACGTTTTCGAATGCCTTCTACATGAGAGATGACGCCGACTTTTCGACCTTGATTTTGTAAGCCCTCCAAGGTTGAAACCACCGTATAAAGTGATTCTGCATCGAGGTTACCAAAGCCTTCGTCAAGAAATAACGATTCAATTTTCCGACCGTCACTCGCCAAATCTGATAGCGCCAAAGAGAGCGCTAAACTGACTACGAAAGTTTCTCCGCCAGACAAGGTTTTAGGCAGGCGTCGGCAATTTTGTTGAAAAGTATCTTCAATTTCTAGCGCTAGACCTTGTTCGGTGTCACCCTGGCGTACATAAAAACGACCACTGATTTTTTCGAGGATCAAGTTGGTTTGAGCGAGTAAACGATCAGCGACGCGGCGCTGGACTTTACGTCTGAATGCATGGCCATCACCTCGAACACTTGCTTGCAGTTCAAATTGGCTTTGAGCAAGTTCGGTCTGTTGTTGACTGATCTCATCCATTATCAGCGCATGTTTTTGCTGTAGACTTTCTTGTTGGGAAAGCAATTGGTTGAGGTGATCAATTTCAAGTTCAACGATGGCAAGTTTTTCGAGTAGCTGTTTATAGTCGGATTCTAACCTAGACAGTGTTTGCCCGGACCGAAGTTTACCTTGCTCGTTCCGGTATTGGGCTTCAAGTGAGGCCAAGGTGACGACATTGTGTTGAATTTGTTGTTCGATTTCGACGCGTTGTTGTTGTAAAGCCGTCTGCTGTGGGAGTAATTCAAAGACTTCGGCTAAGGCTGAAAAACCGCTTAAGCCGAATGTAATAGCTTGGGTTTCTAGGCTTTTTCGGGTAATGTGGAGTTGTTCTTGAAGTTGTGAGATCTTGAGTGATTTTTCATTGATCAGTTTTTGTTTCTCAATAACGGCGAGATGAATGCCGCCATGCTGTTCCTGTACAAGTTTTGCCGATAGCGATTGAAACTGTTGCTCACTATTCGAGATTGCGCTTTGAGCCAGTTTTAATTGAGCCTGAAGGGTCGCAATTTCTTCGGCAATATGTTTTTCACGCAGCAAATAGGTTTGATAGTCCTGACGGCGCTTATTGAGACGATTAAATAACGCCTCTTCCTTGTTTTTACCGGGCATTTTTTCACCCAATTGATCTAGCTGAGCTTGGACAATCGGGGCTAGATTCTGTTCTTCGGTAACCGCTGCAGCCAGTTGTTGTTCTATTTCTTTCAGCGCGTTAGGATCCACCTGGAAACGTTCGTCAAGTTGCTGTTTGGCTAAATGCAACTGTTCCAGAGTGCTTTGCTGATTATTAATTTCCGTGGTCAGTTTGGCTATTTTTTGCTGATGTTGACGGTAGGTCTTGATCAATTTTTCAATATTACTCAATTCATCTTCTTGTTCCTTCAGAAGCGTGTTCATCAAGCGCACGTTGGTTAAATCCAGGTCTTTTGAAAATACTCCTAGACGATTGGTCAAAGTGAGCCAGTCACCTTGGACCCGTAGCAGGCGATCTTGTTTTAATTGCTTGATGTGAGCCTGCTTTTCTGCAGCTTTTTGTTGTTGTTGAACTTTATTAAGCGCGGTCAGAATATTTTGCACCCGAATTTTCTGGTCAGCTAAAGCGCGTTGAGAATCTATCGCTCTGGGTGGCTGGCTCGTAAAGGGGTGTTTTAAAGAACCACACAAGGGGCAAGGTTCGCCTTTGACGAGGTGAACGCGTTCCGGCAACATTTTTTTAAGCAGGTTTTCGTTAATAACCGCCTGTTCCAGACTAATTTTGATGTTTTCTTCTTGGGCAAAAATTTGATTGAGTCGGTTCAATTCCGTTTGAATCGCGTCAGTATCATATTCGGGGGCGCGTTTAAAAATACCGAGCCGCACCAATAAACCCTCTTTGAAACGATCATGAATTTTAGCCAGTGCCAGTAAGTCTTTAAAATCGCGAACGCGTTCCTGTTGATCTTTTTGCAGTGCGATTAATTCTTCAAGTGAATGGCCTTGTGACAAGGCTTCGATTTGATCTTTTAAATCAATAATTTCCTGTTCTAGCTTAGGAAGTAACTCCTGAATAGACTCAATTTCAGCGCTATGTTTTTTGTACGAGCTATTGGTTGACTTATTACGTTTTAGGTAAATAGTTTGTTGATTCTTAAGATAGGCAATATCAATGGTTAGCTTTTTTAATTTGCCGATATCGGGAAACCCTTCGAGTAAGCTCGTATCCGACACATGTTCTTCGAGCCATAGTTTAATATTATCGGCAACGGCCTGTTTTTCAAGCAACTGCAATTCTAGCGAAGCTATGCTGGCTTTTTCCGCTTGTTGCTGAGCATAAAATTGTTCGGATTGAAAGGTTAAATCAGCAATCAAATCATGTTGTTCGGAGAGCGATTTTTGATTAAGGCGGTGTATTTCAGTAGCATCAAGGGAAATCGTGCTTAATTTTTTTTGTAATTGTCCCAGTTCTTGCTGGTAATCGGTTAAGCTGCGCTGATCCTCGTCTAAAGTGGTAGAGAGGGTTTCGAGATAGGAGAAATCCTGTTGCAGTGCTGCAACGCCCTGGTACTTATCAATCAGGCCTAAACGTTCGACGATCTGTTGTTGAGTTGTTTGAAATCCTTGCTCTTGTTGACGTAATTGTGCTTGTTGATCGGTGAGAGCTTCAAGGTTTTGCAAAATCTGGATTTGATCAGCGACGTCATTTGAAGCGGCGTTGAGTTCGGCTTGTTGAGCTTGAAAATCCGCTAAATCGGCCTCTTTCGCTTCGGTACTGATCGGATCCAATAACACAATCGATGCTAAATCGGTTTGTAATTGCCCTAATTTTAATTGTGTTCGCTCGGCCTGGGCTTGTAGTTCATGTTGATAATCGGCATAGATATCGGTATTGACAATTTTTTCCAGAATATCCAGGCGTTCATTATCCAGCGCATTTAAAAATGCTGCGAAATCGCCTTGTGCCAAGAGCGTTGAACGCGTGAAATTACGGAAGTCCAAGCCGATGATTTCAGCAATCAAGCTACGTACTTTAGCAGTATCAGTTGATAGGGCCGTATCATCATTAAGGCGGGTAAGTTGCATCGATGTTTCAAGCGTATTGTCATCACTGCTCTGTACTTGCCATCTGGATCGATAACGCTCTTCCTGAATCTGAAATTCCACTTGCGCAAAACATTCGTTGCAATGCTGAGTCATGACATGTCCGGCAGGCCGGTCAAATTTGAACGTTTCACCATAAAGACCTAAGGTGATCGCGTCTAAAATACTGGTTTTACCTGAGCCATTGGGGCCGGTGATGGCAAATACGCCGACATTAACCAAGGGAGCCAGATTGAAGTCAATGATGTGCTCACCGAGGAGAGAGTTAATGTTTTTAAAGTGTATAGTCAGTATTTTCATTCAGCCAGTGAACAGAGTAGAAATTTCGATGGGCCTATTATAATCTTGATGCGGCCCTTTTCGCTATGTATCAAAAAAAGGATAGATCATAAGGCGTTTTTTAAACTGGATGATTAATGAGCTAAAAAGAGGCTCTACTAGTTATTTAGGATGATACAGCCTCTTTTTAAGTAATAAATTTGTTCTGGCGGGGATGTTGACAGAACGATTTTAGATTCTAAAACCGTTCTGTCGAGATCAATATTTTAACTACGGTTGTAAGCCCGCCTCGAAAGTAGGTAGTGGATTCTGATTACCCAGGCGTCCGACTGCCGGAACAAATCTGAATAGGTCAACGCCAAGATTAGCGGCCACTGCAAAAGGTGAAGTTACCCCCTGATCGGTTCCTGGAGTGACATTCTGGTTAGAACCCATCGCGCCTACTGGTAGCGAAAGTGATGGATGATCAAAAGGAGCTTTTTCATATTTCACTCGATCATCGGTGAACGTTTTCATGAAAGCGACCAAGTCGGCTTTTTCTTGAGTACTCAAGCCAAGAGCTTTGATATCAGGTGATTTATCAGGATTATTAAAATTACCGCCGTGATTATAAAAATCGACCACTTGTTCCAGATTCATCAAGCTACCGTTGTGCATATATGGCCCAGTCAATTCGACATTGCGTAAGGTCGGTACTTTAAAGGCACCGTCAACAGCTGCTTGATGTTGAGCGCGGTTTGCGCTTGAATCATTAGTGCATAAGCTATCCACAGTACTGAATTTACAAGGTTCCACGCCAAAGTTATCGATGAACCGACTTTGTATATATTGGCGAGTCAACGTTAAGGTATTGCCCCAGGGGTCATTACCGCCGGCAGCGATACCGTATTCGGTTGGAACCACGCCTAAATTATAAAAACCGCGGTCATAGATCTTATAACTTTTATCACTCATCAGCATCCCTTCAATAACGTTTTCATCGGTATGCAAAATTGCGGCATTGGTCATGGTCGGCCCATTGTGGCAAGCGTTACAGCCTGCTTTACCATTAAAAATGCGTTCGCCATTTTTTTCACTGGCAGTCAAATCGATAACGCCACTTTTAAATTGGTCGAACCGGCTATCATCTGAAACCAAGGTTTCCTCATACATTTGCACAGCAATTCCAAAAAACATGGAAAAATTAGCTTCCATATGGGAGTAAGCAAGTGATGGTAATACTCCAGCATTTGGTTTTCCGCATTGATCATTACAGTTTCCATTCCAATATTCAGGAGCAAAAGCAATCTTAATCAATTGGCTATAAGTACCGATTGAGTTTTTAGTACTGGGTAAGGATCTAGCCAATATACTTTGGGTACCAATAAGTTGTGGTAAGGACGATAGCACACTGTCATCAGGGGCAATCCTCTGAAAAGATAAGGGGCTACGCGATAATAGCTTACGGCCAACATCGGCAAATTGTCTTGAACGGCAGGCCATTTCAAAATCACTGTCAACAGGTCCGACCGCTTGTGAGGCTAACGAGGCATTTTTTAATTTAAGCGGTTGTCTGATCAGTGTACCGTTCTTGTTAATGAATACTCCAGGAGTGGAATCACGACTGCCAAATGGGGATAGGCCGTTAAATTCGTTGTTAGCCCGGCCGTCCCAAAAATTGCGATGATTATAGGCAGCATTGATCATCGTAGGTGAGTTTCGAGGTTCGACTCTACGGACACCTACCCCGTTGACATGAAACAGAGTATCGACGCTGCGTGCGCAGTCATCAAGATTGATGTCGATGTAGCTGCCTTTATAGTCCCCTGAAAAGGTCCCAGATGAACTGATAATATCATCATTACTTGGATCAAAAGGAAAATCACGACGGTTTAAGGTGTAATTCGGTCCGCTTTGATTGCCTGACGCAGTGATATTAAAGACCTGGCCACTTGCCGCATTATGATTGGTTCCGGGATTAACTTGGTTTTTTGTTCGATTGTCTGCGCCGGCATGAAAATGACAACTTGCACAGGCCATATGGTCGCTTCCGACCGCTTGATCCCAGAATAGAGCTTTACCTAAGGCAATTGCTGCATCTTTATTGGCCACGATTGGTGTGATGATATCGTTTCTACGCAGATCATTACTGGTTAAGCCTGGAACATGGGGAGGTAATATGCCGATCAACGCTGATGGCTTAGATAAGCTTCCGGAAATGCTGGTTTCAACCGAAATATCGTCCAAGACGACACCTATGCCAGACGATGGTCCCGAGGCGGCAAAGCTTAAGACCGCTTCACTAGAAGTGCCCAGATAATCAAATCGATGTATTGCTTCACTCCAGCTACCGAACGAATCGCTAACAGATTTCATGGTGCTAAAACCTGACGACGGCGAATAGATGGTTGCTAGAATGCCGTCACCTAATCCTTGAGTTCGCGAACGATAATGAAAGCGTAATATATAGGATTTACCGGGTACCAATTTTAGCTTCGTGGACATCGTTGAATTTTGTGTGGTATCAAGTTCAACCATGTGCCTGCCCGAATGCGCATTAAAACCGATTTGCTCATTACCTTGCAATTCCAAACCGAAATTGCCGCCATCCCAGAATCGAGTATTTAGGTAGATATCCGATTGTCTCTCAGATAATTGATTTTGAATAATGCCGGAAACTGAGCCGGTGCTATTATTCAAGGTTGTGCGTTCAAAACCATCTTCAAAAAATTTAACATTTTCTCTGGAATAAAAGCACGATTTTACGGTTCCATATATCGGATCACCAAAATATCCTGGATTACAAGGAATGGAATCTTGTAAGGCTCTTTTCAGAACAAATTTACCATTGGCACCATAATATACAGTGGCAGTCACTCCATTCGGCAGTTGGCAAGTTCCATTTTCACCGGCGCAATTTACAATTTCAGCTGGAAGAATATTTGCTTCTTCTATGAGGTAACATGCTTTTACAACACCTCCGATTGGATCACCGAATGTTGTGTTATTACAGGCGATAGTTCCGGTTAAACCGGTTTTAACAAAAAATTTATCGTTCGCACCGTAATAAACTGTGGCTTTCATTCCCGGGGGGAGTGAGCAGGCGCTATTTTCATAATTGCAAAATTCATTTGCCAAGGGAAGAGTTACTGTATTTGCCTGAGGCGTTGTTGGTGGCTGAGGAGGTGTCAAATTTGGATTTGCATAGATAGTGATAGGATTTTGGTTAACGGTGACTTGATTGATGATTGCCTTGGTTCTATTGTCTTTTATTCTCCATTGATGGGTAAAGTAGGTAGTGATGACCTTGGATTGACTAGGTTTGACTGCGCCATAACTTTTTTCCTTACACTTCGTGTCCAACCAGATGAGGGTGACATCACTTGCCGTGTTATTGATAAACGTTGCACTAGATGTTTGGGCGCTTGAGGGGGAGCAAGTGGCCGTTGATTTTCCTGCGTAGGCTTGCATGGAGCAAATCATGCTTAGTACCAAAACGGAAATAAATGCCAGAGTTTTATTGTCTAATAATGCTTGATTTCGCTGTCCGATAAATCCTCTTGAATATAGAGGGGATAAAGTTAAGGTACCCATTTAAACTTTCCTTAAATTAAAAAGTTGTGTTTAGAAAATATTTGATTTATTCAGTAATTCGTAAGGTAGTGGGGCTAACCATGCAGTAGAGTATTAGCGCCTACCTCTGACTCACTTCAAAGCTTGTAAAGTATTTGGTCATGCTGCGTTGTGATTTGCAATCCCACATAAAAATAAACACTTTCATTGCTAAACACGATTCAGCAATTTGTGAGCCAAAAACAACAATATCAATAACATTTTGATATTTATATGTTATTTTGATGTAGTAATGAGCTCATGGATATTATTTGACATGACATGTCATGACATGACAGGTCATGTTAGCTGTAATTTATCCAAATTTGTTTTATTAGGTAACTGGAGATGAAAGGGTATAAAAGGTGTTGAGTTTAAGAAGCAACACAAATCAGTTAACTTTGGGCTTTTTATTACTTAATTCAGTTAATTTTTAGTCGAGTTAACGTTTCAAATCTCGACTCGATTGCTCGACGGGTTTAAAGATGGTTTTGCCCAATTACGCTAGTTAATGGATTGAGACGGCGATGTTACTTTTCAGAATTAGTAATTCGGTGGGTTGAGATAGGGGAGGTTAATTAGGTATAAAATGATTTTTAATCGAGTTTAGCGTTTAAGTGAACGGATTGTTATTTCAAACTGGCGCCAGTATCGATAAGTAAATTTTTGGATAATGGGCATTATTTTTATGCAATAGCGAACATAATCCAGCAGTTTAGTCCGTGTTTGCGATACGATTCTATATGAAAAGCGTTTTAGGTCATTAAGTTTTCTACGTAATTGGCTGTAATTGATCGGTAAATCTTTTAATTTGCCGGTTCTAAAACCCCAAAATGCTAAACCGCTGATATAAATCCAAAATAACGCCTGGCCGGCGAGGAACCAGAGTATTCGCCCTGAGCTTCCCAACATTTCACCGGTATGAAGCGGCCAGATCCAGGTGTTTAGTGTTTGTCTAAATGAAAACTTTTGCGGGTTACGCACTTCCTTGATTTGTCCGCTCCAGCGATCAATCCATACCGTTGTATAGGGATGTCGTTGATTAATCTCGTCACCCTGTTTCAAATTGATTTGATAGACGCCAGTGTCGCCTACTGGTGTGGTAATTCTGCGAAGTGTCGCTTTTGGAAATGGCGCGCGGGCAATGAAGACCGCGCCGGATAGACTGGTTGGATGATCGTTGGGGTCGGCAGTGCTGATAATTGTTTTGCCGGTTTGACCATGTTCCATTCCAGCGGCGCCGAACAATGTTTCTGAAAGTTGTGGGTAACTCAACAATACACCGGTGATGGCGAGTGGCAATAGTGCAAAGCTACTGAGTAACCCCAGCCAGCGGTGCGCATCCTGGCATAGGCGCATAACGCCTTGATTGGTGCGCAATTGAAATGCTTGCTTGATTTTGCCAAGGCCTGGCCACCAGAGATACACGCCCGATCCGAGTGAAATGCACATGAATATCCCTAAAATGCCTACGAACGTTGACCCCGAGCCGTCGAGTAAAAGTTCGCTGTGTAATTTCAACAACCAGGTTGCTAAGGTTCGCCCCCATAATCGACTGGAAATGATTTCTGCGGTATAGGGGTTGATCGCTACCATTAACGGTGCATAGGCTTCAAAAAAGGTCTCGCGTGGCTTATCAAACCATGCTGTGATCACATCATTCTCAGTTCTAGGCAGCTCAAGAGTCCATGAACCGCTCCTTTGAGGATGAGCGACTTGAAGTGCTGCCATGATCTTATCAAATGATTGATAAGCTGCCTGGGATTTGGTGATGGTCAAGTGAGGATTTAGTAAATGATCCAGCTCTGTTTGATACACACACACGCTTCCTGTGAGACCAAGCAATGCCAGTAAAAAGCCGAAGCTTAAAGCGATCCACAAATGAATTTTCAGCCATAAGCTGCGGTTCAGAAAAGAACTGCTCTTAGGTAATCTTGGAGAATTTATATGAAGTCGATTCATTGTAGAAAAGTCAAATTTTAGTTTTTTATTGTATAACAGAACTGCTTTGACGATTGAGATGATGTTCGATGCAATTGGTCTGGCAAATGCGGGGGGCAAAGCGAGAAGAAGGCTAGGCAGTCTAGTCAGTCGATAAATAAAAAATATCTTCAAAATCAATTAATATTTTTAATGGAATATGTTAAATTTGTTAGGCATTGAGATTATCAAACCCTTATTGTTGATATTTTAGGAACAGTGATCAAGTTGCTGTTTTAAATTTGGAATTTAATTGTGGATTAAAGTTGGTCTAAATCATAGCTATGGGTGATAACGTTTCTAAACTTCTATCTCGTATTGATACCAGTAATCTGCGGGTGCTTCCGCGTATATTGGTCGATATAATTAATGAAATTCAGCGTGAAGACGTTGAGGTCGAAAATCTGGTCAAGATTATTGGGCAGGACGCTAGTTTAAGTTCCAGGATCTTATCGGTGGTCAATTCTCCATGTTACCGGCAATGGGGTGAACTGACCGATCTGAAAAGAATTATTGGCGTACTGGGTTTGTCGGCGCTTAAAACTATTGTCATTAGTGTCGCTATTCACCAATTTTTCGCCAAAATCCCCGAACAACATCAAAGTTTTTTAGAGCTTATTTGGTATCGATCATTGCATTGTGCGCATATTGCCCGCAATCTGGCAGAATTAACAGCGTATCCTTTTCCCGATGAGGCTTATCTAACCGGATTGTTGCACAGGTTGGGCCAATTAATTTTGCTGGATTGTTTTGAAAAAGAGTATCCAAAATTTTTGACTGACCACTTTGACGATTTGGACGACTATTCTGAGCGCGCTTGTTTTGGTGTGAGTCAAGCAGAAGTTGGAGCCCATCTGATCGCAAGTTGGAAGCTTCGTTCATTTATGGCGGATGCGGTCAGTTACCAACAGCAACCGTTCGAAGCAATTGCCGATAGTGCGGGTTTAGTTAAAATTATCAATATTGCTAATCAGTTAAGCCGTTTGAATGAAGATAATAAAAATCATGTTTATGAACAGGTCTTTAGCTGTTTTGGATTACAGCCGGAATTGCTTGAGAAAATGCTCGATGATATCGATATGTTGGTGGAGCAATCAGCAGGCGTCATGGGGATTACCATCGCCAATCCGCTTCAAAAAAATATTCAAAATTTGACCAGTCAACAGCAACGCGACGAAAATCATATGCGGTTAGCCGATCAGGTCAAAAAATTTGCTTTGTCGTCGGTCTGTCAACAATCGCTGGCAAATGTTTCAGAATTAAACGCCTTAATCGCGCTGATCCAGCGAGATTTTTCCATTTTATTCGGCTTTGGGAACGTCGCGATATATTTATATCGATCTGAAACGAACACCTTGGAATGGTCGGCAGGTCAAGTAGAACAAGATGCAATCTGGTCAACGATTCCGGTTAATCTCTCGTCTCAAAGTTTGGTGAGTAAGGCCTGGCTTCGAAATCGAATTTTACATTCATTTAACATAGATAAATCATCAGTAGAGCGTCTTATTGATCGACAAATTTGTCAATTATTACATTCCGACGATATGTTAGTGATCCCTATTTGTTCAGCTAATCAGGTTTTGGGGGTTATTGTTGCAGGGGTGAAAATCAGTCAAGTCAAAAAAATAAAGGCAAACTTATATTTTATTAATCTATTTTTAGATGATATCGGCAAACTGATGATCAGTTTACTTAAACAATCACTGACTGATGATCTCTTAAACATGCAAGCGGATTCCCAATTCCGCGCAAAAAAATTGGTGCACGAGATTAATAATCCGCTGACGGTGATTAATAATTACCTACATTTATTAGAGTTAAAATTGGGAGAGGAAAATGCCAGGGAAGTACGTGTTATTCAGGAGGAAATTGAGCGGGTGGGCATTTTACTGCTCAGATTGCCAAATTCAACTGAGCAATTTCCTGATCAGATGCAATCGGTCGACGTTAATCAATTATTGATGGATTTAATCAAACTGTTTGAAATGGGGATCTTCAAAATGCATCATATCAATATAAATTTAGCACTCGATTCAGCGCTATCTAAAATTTCAACCGATCAAAACAAACTTAAACAGATTTTTACTAATCTAATTAAAAATGCCGGTGAAGCTATGGCATCCGGAGGTGTACTTGATATTATCACTAAAGACCATGTCAAACATAATAACAAAGACTATCTGGCAATTACTATCGCAGACACGGGACCCGGTCTTCCGCAGGATGTCAAAGATCACCTCTTTTCACCGGTTGCTAGTGTTAAAGGAAAAAACCATTCCGGATTAGGATTGACTATTTCCAAACGGTTAGTTGACGAATTGAAGGGAGTTATTCTTTGCAACTCATCAAATTCGGGTACGGAATTAACCGTTTTGCTGCCAAAACTGAATTAAGCATGTTTGAAATTAAGGGGCTTTAACTTAATGAATTCAAAAATTGATCAGATCACTAAAATTGAAAATTCTAACATATTGAATAACCAAGGCTATAAGCTGATCACTGAATTGCTGATTGTCGATGATGATACTAAATTTAATAGTAGCTTGATCGAGATTCTAAAGCATTATGGCTATGACACGTTGAGCGTAAATAGTGGTGCTGAGGCTATTGCGCTATTACGAACCCAAACTATCAAGCTAATCCTGTTAGATTTAAATATGCCCGAAGTAGATGGCTACAGTGTACTCAAGTTTATTGATGAAAATGCTGTGCAAACTTCGGTGATCATTTTAAGTGGCGAAACCAGTTTTGAAGCAGCAACTAAGTCGATGTGTTATGAATTTGTGTATGATTTCATTAAAAAACCTTATCAAGTCAAAAACTTATTAGCCCTAATCAAAAAGACTTTGGATCGAATAAAATCCAAAGAAGATTCGCTCGCAAAGCAGATTCAATCATATCAATCGGAACAAATGCATCGACTGTTTGTTGAAAACTCAGCTTTTGTGCCTTACTTTCTGAATCAAGCGGGTAATTTCACTTTTTTAAATGATGATGTGACTGATTTATTGGGTTATTCGCGAGCAAAGTTACATGGAATTCATTTTTCGGAACTGATCTTAAAAGATGATTTAGAAAAAGCGAAAGCGTTCTTTAATCAGAAATTTAATACGCTCGAAAGTTTTGATAGTGTTGAGCTTCGCTTGAATGAATGCTACGCCGAAGAATCGAGTCAGTCGATCGAAATTACGGCTTTGAGTGTCCCTTTTTCGCAGATGAAATTGTTGTGCCCTGTTTTAGGTCTGAATCCTAATGAAATTGGTGTCTATGGTACGATTAATAAACTTAAATCGGGTGAGTCTCATATTAATGCAGTGACACATTCTAACGTCTCGACCAAATTTACAAATCCTGATGAATTTGATCAACGTCTGAAACGTTTGGTTTGTTCATTAGCTGAAAAAAAAGTCGAGCATATCTTGTGTTATCTGATGATAGATAAGTTCACAAATCAAGGTGAAACCTTAAAGTACAGCGCTGAAGAAAATTTACCCAATGAAATTGCTGAACGACTTGTGCAAATAGTGCGTTCACGCGACATCATCGTCAAATTTGCCTCTGATGAATTGGCTATCTTGATGGAACACTGCTCTTTAGATCAAGCTTTACGTTCCACCCAGAGAATTCATCGCACCTTAGAGAATCTAGAACTTGCTCATGGGAATGATGATTTTGTTCTAAATGTTAGTATTGGTCTGGTTCGGGTCACAAACCCCCAGTTTAATGCCAAGCAGTATCTACAACAGGCGAATTTAGCGAGTTATGTGGCTAAAGTCGCCAAGAGGCGTAATCAAACGCATGTGTATATTGAAGATGAAGGATTGTGGAATCCGAATAAAGAAGATCCTTACTTGCTTGGGCGAATTAATCAGGCGCTGGATAAGGACTTGTTTTGCTTGTTTGTGCAGCCTATCGTCTCAACATCAAAGACTCAGCCCAGTAAGCACTGCGAAATTTTACTGCGAATGAAAGATAGCAAAAATGAACCTATTTTGCCGGCAGTATTTATACCAACGGTTGAGTATTTCAAGCTTTCATCTCACATTGATCGCTGGGTTATCAGTAAGGTGTTTGGATACTTTATCGAGAATCCGACTTACTTAAGCGATTTAGGCATGATTTCCATTAATCTATTTGGTTTGAGTTTACATGATGGTGAGTTTATAAAATTTATTCAAAATCAATTTAAATTGACCGGAATTCCTGGAAATTTGATCTGTTTTGAAATCTCGGAAGCATTTGCCAGCGGCAATCTAAGTTTGATTCAGCACTTTATGCTTGAGTTGAAAAACACGGGCTGTAAATTTGCGTTGGATGATTTTGGCAACGGTTATTCTTCTTTTAATTATCTGAAAGAATTGCCGGTTGATTTTTTAAAAATTGACGGTTTGTTTGTCAAAGCCTGTCAGGATAATAAAATTAACCTTACCATGTTAAAATCTGTCAATGATATTGGTCATGTTTTGGGGAAGAAAGTGATTGCCAAATCGGTTGAAAATCAGGTGATTTTTGAATTACTTCAAGATCTTCAAGTCGATTATATGCAGGGAAATTATCTGGAAGTCCCGCTGCCCATTTTTACCGATATATCTTCATAATAAACTGCAAAAATCAATAACTATGACCATTCCTGCTCAGATTAACGCATTACATTCTGAAATGTCGGCATGGCGGCAGCATCTGCATCGGCATCCGGAAACCGCCTATGAAGAAGTTGAAACCGCCGCTTTTATTGCTGAAAAACTCTGTGATTTTGGTTTAACCCCACACACGGGTTTGGCTAAAACCGGCGTGGTGGCCAGTTTATCAGCCGGAACTGGAACCCGAGCGATTGCTTTACGCGCCGATATGGACGCTCTGCATATTCATGAACGGAGCGAATTGGCGTATCAATCAATCGTACCGGGTAAAATGCATGCCTGCGGCCATGACGGCCATTCGACCATGTTGCTGGGCGCTGCCAAGTATCTGGCAAAACACCAAAAATTTAACGGCACGGTCCATTTTATTTTCCAACCTGCTGAAGAAGGGCGAGCCGGAGCGCGTCTGATGCTCGAAGAAGGGCTGTTTGAAAAATTTCCGTGTGAAAGTGTCTTCGGAATGCATAATTTTCCGAATATTCCAACCGGGCATTTTGCCATTAAAGCGGGTCCGATTATGGCGGGTCTGGATTGTTTCGAAATCACTTTGACAGGGGTCGGAAGTCACGCGGCGAAACCGCATTTGGGACAGGATCCAATTGTCGCAGCTTCGTATTTGATTAATGCGCTGCAAAGTATCGTCAGTCGAAATGTCAATCCTGCTGATTCGGCGGTGGTCACCATTACTCAATTACACAGCGGCCAAACCTGGAATGCGATCCCTGAGCAGGTGATTTTGAAGGGCACTTTTCGATGTTTTAAAGCATCGGTCCAACAATTGATTGAAGCGCGAATTCGACAATTGACTGAAACTTTGAGTGCGGCGTTCAATGTGCAAGGGGCGGTGGTTTTTAATCCTGAAAATCCAGGTTACCCAGTCACCTCCAATAGTGTCGCGGAAACAGAAATCGCAGCTCAGGTTGCTACGTCACTAGTGGGGGAGCTGGCGGTTGATTTGAATCCGGAGCCTAGTATGGGCTCTGAAGATTTTTCCTTCCTCTTGCAACAAAAACCCGGATGTTTCGTGTGGATCGGCAATGGAGCTGGAGCTGGTTGCGGTCAGTTGCATAATCCTTATTACGATTTTAATGATGAAATTTTACCGATCGGAGTGAGCTATTGGGTTAAACTGGTCGAAACAATTTTATCTTAAATAGCATAATTCTCCATGGCGAAAAAAATTGCATCTCTGTTTTTCCTGGTCTGGTTTTCAGCGGGCTTCGCGCAAATTAGCTTTGCTGCAGTTTATAAAGTTGAATTGCTGGTCTTTAGCCAATCCATGCCTAATACCGAAGTTCTCGTTCAAACCACCACTCAGTTAAAATGGCCCGAACGATGGCTCGAAATTGCGACGCCGGCCGTTGCCAACCAAAACTCAGTAGTTATAGCGCCTCTTGCTGGCTTGAGTAACGCTTACAATCAACTCGCTCATCACAGTAACTATTCAATATTATTGCAAACGGCCTGGATGCAGCCGATTGAAGTCAACCAAGCCGCTCCGACGATTCATTTCACAGATGTAGCCAATACTCTGAATGGTTTTATCACCATTAAAAGTGGGGCTGCGCTTGAGGTTCAGATCGATGCTGAATATACGCAACAAGCCGATAGTGCAAGCTATACCGGTAATATCGAATTGCGTAAACGCGTTTATCGGATCAATGAACAACGTATCGTACCGCTCAATGAAGCGCATTATTTTGACCATCCAAACTTCGGCATTATCGCGTTGATTACGCCGGTAACCCCTTAAGGAACACGAATGGGCTGATCTCTTGGGTCGACGCCTCTTAATTTCGGCAATCTCCATCTTAATGTCATGACCAACAAGCTCCATAAGCTATTCAAACCGGGGTTGATTTTCATTGGTTTGGTAGCCTGCTATGCCTTACTGGGCATGGTGGTGTTACCGCTAATCGTCAAAGCGAAACTCCCTCAAATTCTACAACAGAGTTATAGCAGCTCGGCGAGTCTCGCCAAGATTCAATTTAACCCTTTCAACGGGCGAGTGGGAATTACTGATTTTGAACTGAAAGACCCCCATAACCAGCCATTGCTTAGCTTTGCTGAATTACAAGTTGATTTGGATGTTTTGGGAAGCCTCCTCGCGCAACGCCTTGAATTGGCTGAAGTACATTTTGGTCAACCGCGCGTCAATCTGATTGCACTTGCCGAGGGCGGCTATAACTTTTCGAGCTTTAGCAGTTCAGAAACCCCGTCTGAGCCTCAAGATGAAAAAACATTTCCACTCCTGATCAAAGCCATCGATTTAACTGATGGATCGCTCACTTGGAGTGATCAGCATGTCAGTGATGCAAAATCAATTACGCTGAATGCGATCAATATTTCGCTGCAAAATCTGAGCACCGAGGCGAATGCCAAATCGCAATTAAATTTAGTCAGCCAATTGCCGGAGGGGGGGAAGCTCATCTGGCAAGCGGATTTGTCGCTTGCGCCTTTTTATACCAATGGTCGAATTCAGCTGGAAAAATTATCGATTCTCCAATTATGGACGCTGTTTTTAAAGGATCAGGTGAATTTCAAACTGGCGCAAGGTGAGGCCGGTATTGAACTTAATTACCAATTAAATTCATCCGATGATCAGTTCCAGATGCAGTTTAATCAGAGCACTCTGACGCTGCATCAGCTGCAATTGACAGGGCGTGAGGATCAGCAGGCCGCGATCAGTATCCCGGAATTAGCCGTTAAGGATATCGCCTTTGATTGGGTGGCGCAGACCCTGAAGGTAGGGACGTTTGAAACTCAGGGTCTTAATTTAAAAACCGTAATCGATCAGAAAGGTCAGCTCAATCTTGAGCGTTTGTTTGCCGGGAAAGCGGCGCCGACAACGCATGTGACTCCTCCTGCTACGTTGGCCCAAGCTAATGTCGCGCCCACTAAGCCCTGGTTATTAACGATTGCCAAAACTGTTTTCAATAAATTAACTACCGAATACACGGACCCGACCGGTCAAAGTGTCGCGAATGCTCAATTAGCCGAACTCAATATTGCCCTGGATGAACTGGCACTGGATTATCGCTCCGAACAATTAAAACTCGACATTCAAAAATCCGCTATCGGCGCCCGGAAACTTAAGCTTGAAAAGCCCCTTGAAACCAAGTTGGTCCGACCGCTGGCAATGAATTTGGGCGAGTTGCAATTTACGATGGGCCGATATCAGTTTGACTCTTCAGCCGATAAATTAGCCATGACCGCAAAAGATGCCGGTTTGAAGTTTGTCGATTTCGCCTTTAACGAAGTCAACGCTAAACAGACTTTAGTGACCATCCCTGAGTTCAGCATCAAAGGGGCTTCGCTGGATTTGGCCAAACAACAGATTCAGATTAATCTGGTTCATTCGAGTAAGGCACGCTTAAATGCTTGGCTCGATAAACAGGGACGCCTTAATTATCAACAGCTCTTTAAGACTGAGGGGGATCGCGCTTTAATAAAACCGGAAGATATTAAAACAGTTAAGGCTGTGGCTAAGCCTTGGCAAATTCTTTTGAATGAACTGAAATTTGAAGATTACGCGCTGGACTTTAAAGATCTCAGTCAACAGGAAGCGGTTGATTTTGAATTAGCGCCGTTGATGGTGCAGGTTCAAAATATCAATTCTCAAAAGTTGACGCAAATGCCGATCAATTTGCAAACTAAAATAAACAAAACCGGAACGCTTAATCTCAAAGGTCAAGTGGGTTTAGAACCGATTAATGCTCAATTGCAGTTGGCGCTACAGAATCTTCAACTTAACACTTTTCAGGAATATCTGGATGATTTTTTACGAGTCGATATTATTGACGGTGGACTCGATACCACGGCTAATATAAAACTGAGTCAGGCTGCAAATGCCAATTTGCAAATGCAAGTTCAAGGCAATTCCGGTATTAAAGCCTTGATTGTGCGCGACCAGATTATGAATAAAGATCTTATCAAGTGGCAATTGTTCAAGCTCGATGGTATTACCTTTGATTTGGCCGATATGGGACTCAAAGTTGATAAGATGTTAATCAAGGAACCCTATGGACGGCTAACCATAAAAGAAGATCGCTCATTAAATTTCGACGACATTGTCGTTAAACATTCGCCTCCTCAGAAAGCCAGCCAAGTAAAAGAAAAAGAAAAAGAAAAAGAAAAAAAAGAAAAGCTCGAGCCTAAAGTAAAAATGCCAGAACCGCATTACAGTATCGGCGAAGTGACGGTGGACGGTGGTAGCTCGGATTTTGCGGATTTCTCGTTAATTCTGCCGTTTGTCGTACAATTGAATGATCTGAATGGCGCGATAAAGACCATTTCGTCTGAACAAAACAAACTAACCAATTTCGCTTTGGCCGGTAAAGTCTTTGATTTATCACCGATGGATATTAAAGGGAAATTTAATGCCGATTTAAGTAGTTTGGATATCGGCATGCATTTTAAGGGAATGTCGCTGCCGTTTATTTCGCCTTATATGGTCGAATTTGCAGGTTATAAAATTGAAAAGGGTAAAATGTCGGTGGATTTATTGTATAAGGTGGATAACAAGAAATTAACCGCCGAAAATAATTTTGTGCTGGACCAGTTGACCCTCGGCGAAAGAGTCGAAAATCCCAAGGCGACCACTTTACCGATGAAACTTGCGGTGAGTCTGCTTAAAGATCGGGAAGGGAAAATTAAAATTAATATGCCAATTTCAGGCAGTCTCGACGATCCTAATTTCAGCGTAATCCCTATCCTTTGGGATACTTTCATGAATATGTTGACTCGTGCGGTAGCGTCGCCGTTTACGATCCTGGGTTCGCTGGTTGATAGTGATGCGGATTTCAGTGAAATCGATTTTCCAGAAGGCGATGCTAAACTTTCCAGTGGCGAAACTGGAAAGTTAGCTGATTTGGCAAAAGCCTTGTTGAAAAAACCGGAATTAAATATAGATGTTAAGGGACGGGCCTTTGAAAAGCAGGATTGGCCAGCTATGCAGGATGATGCGCTGGTCGATCAACTGAAAGCGATTAAAGCCGAAGCCCTGAGAAAACAGGGCAAGCGGCAAGCAGTCGAACATGTTCAATTAAGTGACAGTGATAATGATCAGTTATTGGCCGATTTGTTTATTCAGAAATTTCCACATTTGGCGAAGCGCTCAGTGCTTGGAACGCCTGAATTGATTAACTCAAAAGCGGATTTTTATTCAGTTGCCCGGCAGCAACTTGCGGCCATGATTCCGCCCAATCAATTTAAACTGCGCGATTTAGCATCGGCGAGGGCGCGTAGTGTTGCCCAATATCTGACTCAGAAAGCCGGTATCGATCCTAACCGACTATTTATTTTGGATGTCGATCTGGATAGCTCGACCCAAACGACTAAACCGAACGTGCAATTGGCGTTGCGCGTCCAGTGATGTTTTAGCGCTTGCATTCGATGTCTTCGAAAAACACTCAACAGTTTCGACTAGCCCAAAAAGGACGGGGCTCGATGGCCAATCCTCAGGGACGTTTTGAGGTTAGGCATTATGAAGCCGAGGACGATGGCTGGGGAAACCTCGATCTTCCATTGCCAAAGCTTTCGACCTCGCTCGAAGTCGACACCGCCAAAACTGTCATTAGCTACAATGACTCCCCTGATGTGCCGTTCGATCGCTCCATCAATCCCTATCGGGGTTGTGAACATGGCTGCGCTTACTGTTTCGCGCGTCCAACCCATGCCTATTTGGGCTTATCATCGGGTTTGGACTTTGAAAGCCGGTTGTTCTATAAACCCGATGCACCCGAACGCTTAAGAGATGAATTGCGCGCAAGACGTTATCAGCCGGCACCCATTGCACTTGGTATTAATACCGATGCCTATCAACCGATTGAACGGAAAGTAGGCCTCACTCGTCAGCTTCTCGAAGTATTGCACGAAGCACGGCATCCGGTTTCGATTGTCACCAAGTCGGCGTTAATTGAACGGGATTTAGATATTCTAAGTGAAATGGCTAAGCTTTCGCTGGTACAAGTAGCGTTATCTATTACTACGTTAAAACCTGAGATTGCGCGTACTTTGGAACCAAGGGCGGCAGCACCGAGACGACGCTTGCAGACGCTCGCGGCCTTATGCGCAGCCAATATCCCGACTACCGTGTTAGTGGCGCCGATTATTCCGATGTTGAATGATGCCGAAATTGAGGCAATTCTGGCCGAATCGCGTCAAATGGGCGCTCTTGATGCCGCTTATGTATTTATTCGTTTACCCCATGATCTTAAAGAATTGTTTGCTGAGTGGTTAAACCAGCATACGCCATTAAAGGCGGAGCGAATTCTGCAACTGATTTTTGAAGCGCGTGGCGGCAAAGCGTATGACGCAGGTTTTGGCGTGCGCATGACCGGAACAGGCGAATATGCCGATATGCTCGGGCAACGGTTTCGACTGGCTAAGCAGAAGTTGGGGTTTCCGGGAGCGCCCGATTTCAATGTGACCGCCTTTAGACCTCCTCAACCGACACATGGTCAACTCGATTTATTTTGGGATTAATCTGTCAGCTTGGAGAACTATTAAATCATAGTCGTACTAGACTTAATGCCAATATTTCAACCTAAGTTCATGAGGTAGTCATGGCCATTTCAGACAATATCAATAACGTTCCCGCTGTTCCGCATCGACTTAAAACCATCGCCAAAATGGCGGCAGGCGTGATCATCTTGCCTTGGTTGCTCGTTAATTCGGTGGAGATGCTCGATTCGACCGAAATTATGGTGATTCAATATCCTAATGGCACCTTGCTGGCGGCGGTGGAACCCGGTTGGTATGCCCAGTGGTTTGGCTCGGTGACTAAATATCCGTTGCGCTCACAGTTTTCGTTTTCCTCGGCCCTGGATCAGGGCGCGCCGACTAACGAAAGTTTAAAACTGCGTTTTAATGACGGCGGACACGCGAATGTTTCCGGGGTCGTGTCGTGGGAAATGCCGATCGATCATGATCATTTAATCATGGTGCATCGAAAATTCGGTAATCGCAAGGCGGTCGAACAGCAGATCATTCGACCGACCTTGGAATCGGCGGCATATACCTCGGGGCCCTTGATGTCCTCGACCGAATCGGCGGCGGAGAAGCGCAATTTGTTGCTCCAGTTTATGCAGGATCAAGCCAAAAATGGTACCTACCAAACGCGCACCGTCTCTTTGAAAGTCCCCGATCCACTCACCGGTGTTGAAAAAACCGTTAATGCCGCTGAAATTGTGATGTCCGGCGGAATCCCGGTGCGTGAACAAGAAAGTGCCACTAAAGTATTCGGCATCAACCTGTTGCCGATGACGATTAATCAGATCAAATATGACGAAGCGATTGAACAGCAAATCACCCAGCGCCAAGTTTCGATTCAGGGGGTTCAAATTGCCCAGGCCAACGCCTTGAAGGCTGAGCAGGACGCGATTACCGCCGAAAAACAAGGTCAGGCGGAAGCGGCGAAAGCCAAATGGGCTCAAGAGGCGATTAAGGCGCAAAAGATTACCGAAGCCGAACAGTTTCTTGAAATTGCGATACTGGAAGCCAAACGCGCCGAACAATATAAAAACAGACAAATTCTCGAAGGGCAGGGCAATGCCGAAAAAAAACGTCTGGAAATGGCCGCCAATGGCGCGTTAGATCAAAAACTTGACGCCTATGTCGCGATTCAAAAAGCCTATGCTGAAGCGATTGGCAATTATAAAGGCGCTTGGGTGCCGCAGATTGTCACCGGCGGGGCGAATGCTCAAGCCGCCTCTGGCGCGCAACAATTGATTGATTTACTATCAGTCAAGACCGCGAAGGATTTAGGGCTTGATATGTCGATTCAGGGCGCAGCGCAGACCATGCCGAAACCATAAACACACTAGAAAATTCCAGGAAAATTACATGCAATCAGCGACACGGAATCCGTTTGTTAACCGAATGACCTTGGCAGCCTTGATTTGTTTACTCGGTAGTTGTGTGACGCCCGGAGAACAGGCCAAAACGAAATCGCCGCAGATCAAAAATATCATCATGTTAATTGGCGACGGCATGGGGCCACAGCAAGTCGGATTGTTGTTAAGTTACGCCCGTCAGGCCCCGCACGGAGTTTTGAGCGAGCGGAACACCGCTGTCGATAGAATCATGCAGCGTGGTCGACTGGGGATTGTCCTGCCACACCCGGCTGATAGCTTAGTGACCGATTCAGCCTCGGCGGCTACCCAGTTGGCGAGTGGACAATTCAGTCGCCCGGAACTGTTGGGAGTAGATCAACATGGCGATCGGGTCGTTAACATCGTTGAGCGCGCCAAACAATTGGGCAAGGCTACTGGACTGGTGTCGGATACCCGTATCACTCATGCAACGCCTGCCGCATTTGCCGCGCATCAAAGCCATCGCAGTCAGGAAAACGATATTGCCGAAGACCTGTTAGCGACCGCGCCCGATGTGATGCTCTCGGCAGGTTATGGTTACTGGATTCCCAAAGATCTTCAGGCGGATCATTCCGCCAGCATGGAGTCGTTAAGACAAGCGAATGGAGCCGACAAACTCGAATCAAAACGCACTGATAATAAAAATTTATTAAGCGCTGCTGAGCGGCAAGGTTATCGCTTGGCGTTTAACCGAGAGCAATTGGCAAGTGCTCAAGGCAAGGTGCTCGGATTATTTGCGCCGCTTGAAATGCCCGACGGCATCATGGAAAAACAGACTAAGGATGACCCAACCCGGACTATCCCGACTTTGCGTGAAATGACCGCCGAAGTGTTGAAGCGGCTCGAAACGCGTCCGCAGGGCTTCTTTGTGATGATTGAGGCCGGTCAAATCGACTGGGCCTCGCATCATAACGATACCGGCTTACTATTGCATGAAATGCTCAAATTCAATGAGACGCTCAACTATGTGCTGGATTGGGCTGCACAACGCGACGATACCTTGATCATGGTCACGGCAGACCATGAAACCGGTGGCTTCGGTTTCAGCTACTCTTCAGCGAACATTCCACCTGCGATATCCTTGCCCGGGAAAGCTTTTGCCGGAAAAGCTCCGTACCGACCCAAAGTTAATTATGGCAATCCGGAAGTGCTTGATCGACTCTATGCGCAACGTCTCAGTTATCATGAGCTGTTCAAACGCTTTAATGTCCTGCCTAAAGAACGTCAGACGCCTGATGAATTGATGACTTTAGTGAACGCGCATACCGAATTCAAAATATCGCGGAGTCAGGCCGAAACCATTTTGACGACCGAAGCCAACCCACTTTATCGCGAAGGGCAAGCCGACAAGATCGCGAAGTTGATTCCGAAAATGCCGGTGAATAGCGCGTTTTTCCCGTATGCGCCGGATAATCGCGAAAATCTATTGGCTCAAGCGGTAGCAAGTGATCAAAGTGTCGTCTGGGCCAGTGGCACCCATACCAGCACACCGGTTTATTTATTTACCCAGGGACCCGGAGATATGACTGTCGATTTTGCTAAGGTGCTGCATCAGACTCAAGTCGGGCAACTGGCGATCAAAGCTTTGGAATAGGCTCGCCGTTTAACACCCTTTTGTATCGCTCGACTTCAACCACTATAACGAGCAAAACCCAAGGGTCGTTGGGTTGAATGCAATGGAGAAGATAGAGTACGCTTTGCGCGTACCAAATATTTACAAAAATCATCTATGCTTCGCTGGTAAGTGCAGCGTACCTAAGTCTCCCAATCCGCACTCTGCTGCTTTCTGGATGTAAAGCTTATGCCTAATATGGCGTTAAAAGGGCGGG
The DNA here is from genome assembly GCA_947505105.1 of Methylococcaceae bacterium. Classification (GTDB taxonomy): domain Bacteria; phylum Pseudomonadota; class Gammaproteobacteria; order Methylococcales; family Methylomonadaceae; genus SXIZ01. The sequence continues at coordinate 88,417 of CANNKG010000002.1, forward strand.
CGAGCGTTTGCCTCCTGAAACTTTGCTTCATGTTAACGGTAAAACCGAATGAAGAAATTTTTTATTGCCCTGTTAATATTTTTAGCCGGATGTTTCAATTTCCTGATTATTGCGGTTGTTGGTTATGGAGCATGCGAGTTCAGTCAGGGTAACGTTCTTTGTCTTGGTTATCCTTATTCAACAGCCCTCTACTATATTCTTTTAAGTTTTCTTTATAACTATGTCCTGATGATCTTCGCAAGCGTAAGAGATAGAATGATTGCCAGAAGAATTGTGCTAGCTCCTTGGGTAGTTTTCACCATAATTACCGGTGTCCAAATACCCGGAGAACATAGGGCCATACCATTTTTTTTGATATTTCTTTGCCTTGGATTAGTCATTTATTTTCTGCAATATCCAGGAGAATATTTTGTCAGCTATGTCAGATCAAGATAGGCGGATTCAACTCCGAAGTGCAATCGCCAATAATAGGATATTAAGGAAGGCTAACTGATATAGTGCCAAGCTTTTTTCTATCCGACTAAAGACGAGAATGAACTTGAAAGACTACCATCAGTTAACCCAAGCACTAAGATACCAG
>CANNKG010000003.1 GCA_947505105.1 Methylococcaceae bacterium
TCGCAGCATCTTTAATCGTAGTGATGTGTTTTTTTGATAAGCTGATCATTTCGGTTTTGATAGGTAAAATTATCCCCGTAGGATACATCAGTTATAGTGACGCTCTGATGAAAATTAGAGGGGGATATTTTTTGCGAGTTACCTTACCAAAAATAGTCACCTCTGGACGGGGACGAACCCTTTGATTACTGGCACTCGCGGTGATGTCGAGGGTAGTGCTGACCTGGTCGCCTTATTTGCGCTACTAAAAAAAGATCAACTTGTCTTTAGAATAGATGCAGACATTCGCCTTGTGACCGTCAATGTCACCCCAACCATTGCCGCCGGCGACCAGCAAACGATCACCCTACCCAGCCCTAGCGGGAACGTTTCAGCCAACCTTATCGGCACCGCGAGCGACGATGGCTTACCAAAGCCACCAGGAGCCATCACGTTGACCTGGAGCAAAGTATCAGGTCCCGGCACAGTAGATTTTAGCAGCACAACAAGCCTTACAACTACGGCAACGTTCAACCAAGCAGGAGGCTACCTGTTGCGTCTTACAGGCAGTGATTCACTGCTCAGTGCCGATAGTGATGTCACTATCACGGTCAATCCGTTCGTTCCCGGCAATCTGGCGCCCGTAATCGCGGATCACCCGGCTGCACTTGAGCTGACCTTACCCAACAATTCGCTCAATCTTGTGCCAACCGTCTTCGATGATGGCCTGCCCAATCCACCCGCTGCCTTAACCTATACATGGTCGGAAACATCCGGCGCACCTGTTACCTTCTCATCACCGAATACCAAAGACACCACAGTTACGTTTGGACAAACGCCCGGCGTCTTCGTATTGCACCTAACCGTCAGTGATTCGAATTTAAGTAGCAGTAGTGAGATAACGATCACGCTTAACCCTTCAATCGTACCTAACAACCTCGCGCCTGTGATCTCGAACCTTCCGGCCGAGCTCGACCTGACTCTGCCAAACAACTCACTTCTCTTCGCCCCAACCGTCACCGATGATGGCTTACCCAATCCACCCGCTGCCTTAAGCTACGCTTGGTCAAAAATTTCCGGTACTCCGGTTAGCTTCACATCACCTAATAGCAAAGAAACCACGGTCGAATTTGCTGGAAGGTCGGGCATCTACGTGTTGCGTCTAACCGTCAGTGATACAAACTTAAGTAGCAGCCATGATATTACTATCAGAGTCAATCCTGGCGTCATGCCTGGGGTTGTAACAGGCAACCTTGCACCGGTGATCTCAGGCCTTCCCGCAACGCTCGCGCTGACTCTGCCAAGCAATTCGCAGAGCTTTACCCCAACCGTCAGCGATGATGGCCTACCTACAGGCGCAATCCTGACTTATCACTGGTCGCAAGTCGAAGGCGCACGTCCGGTGTTCTTCGGTCAAGATGTAAATTCCCCACCGAGCCTTCTAACCACGCAGCTTGCCAACACCGCGCGCACGATCAATACCCGCACCACGGCGGCATTTTTTGATTTTGATGTACCCGGCACCTACGTGCTGCGCTTCACGGCGAGTGATGGTGTCCTGTTAAGCACACGCGATATCAGAGTAGTGATCGCTGCGACAGCTAATACAGCACCAGTGATCGGGCCGTTTACCAACCAGATCATGAGACTCGGTTCCACACTTACCATGCCATTAGCGGCCAATGACCCCAATCCGCGCGATTCCCTGAGCTATAGCTTGCCTGTTGCACCCACAGGAGCCGCACTCACTCCGACCGGATCGACTCGACTAGCCTTTACGCCCACGGACGCTCAGCTTGGCGAACACAACGTGAAAGTACGTGTTTCGGATTCGACTAATCCGCCCGTGGAAGCGGATTTTAAAATCACCGTACTCAACGCCAATCGACCGCCGCATTTTACCGATCCGAGCAAAGTTGACGCAATATCGACCTCAGGTGCGATATTTACCAGACAATTGAGCGCAGTTGATCCTGATAGCGGCGACACCTTGACTTACGCGCTGGTAGACGGACCATCAGGTTTAACGGTTGCCTCTGGCGGCGCACTCTCTTGGCAGCCCTCGGCTAGCCAATACGGCGAGCATTATGTAAAAGTTAAGGTGCTTGATAATTCAGGCAGTATCGATGTGGGATTATTCAAACTGACGATTAGACCGAACAATCGCCCGGAAGCTTTCGATGACAATTATAGCGTCAAAGTCGGTGAAACGCTGACCATCAATGCGGCTACCGGCTTACTAAACAACGATCTCGATGCGGATAGCGAGCAGCTTAGCGCCATCAAACTCAGCGACCCAGACAAAGGTTCGCTCAGTGCATTTGGCGTCGATGGCGCATTTAACTACAGCGCACCTAGCGCACTGCCGCTCAACAACGCACTGAATCCGGTGGTGAAATGGCGCTGGGGACTTGGCAGCAATGGAGCCTTCGTGCTGGCAGCCGACTTCGATGACAACAATGTAGTTGACTACGTATCGAATGATTTCGGCAATCTGCGCGCTTGGCAAGGTAGCGATGGCGCGCAATTGTGGCAATTTGACAAATCGATCACCACGAACGCCAACGTAGCCGGTTGCCAGATTCAGTCTGACCGAAACCAGTATACGTTAGGTAATGTCACCGGCAGCGGCGACATCTACCTGTTCGGCTCGGTCAATTGCGATCAAGGTGGCTATAGCGGCTACCCGGATCGCTATTTCGCCGTCAACGCATCGCAAATACTGACTGGGGGCAAAGTGGCAACGCAGTGGAAGAGTGAGCGACTGTCGCGAGCCCACCCCGGCGCCTATGCCACCGCCACTTCATCAGCGCCAGCCGACCCGCCCGTTACGCCATTCTTCGGGGCGTCCGCGGACGGCTCGGTGCCAACGCTGGCGAAGCTCACAGCGGGTGGATCGACCAAGTTGGTGACACGTTTTCTGGCAACCGATGTCTATGGCCCCTATTACGACACGCCCAATTCCAACAACCTGGGTCGTGCCGCCTGTCGCACCTTGACGGGCTTGGTCGAGGACGAGGGCCGCGCTTGCAAGGCAACCTATATAATCGACGCCGCCACCGGCGCCATCGACCTGGTGCTCACGGCGCCGAATACCGCCAATCAGGCGCAAACGTTGAACGACACACCAACCCGGCAAAATATTCCTATCGTAGCTGACCTTGATGGCGACGGCCAGATCGAAATCATCTCCGGCGGGGATGTCTGGAAGCTGGTGAACGGAACATGGACATTATCCTGGCAAGCGCAATTCGCTTCCGTGACGCCTGGCCTGAAACACGGGTTTGAGCCTGCATCGGTCGCAGTGGCCGATCTTGACGGCGACGGCAAGGCCGAGGTCATCATCCACATAATTGGATACGACAACGGCCCACAAAAAAATGCCGGGGGCATCCATATTTTCAATCACGACGGCAGCCTGCGCCGCACCATTCCTATCCCCTTTACCTGGATCAACGGCCTGCTCAGCGTGGCCGATGCCGACGGCGATGGTGCTCCGGAGATCCTGATGGCCGGTGACAATTTCGTGTATGCCTATCGTCAGGATGGAACCTTGCTCTGGGCCAAGCTGCCGCCCGACATCATCAGCGATGTCGAACCCGCCATCGCGCCCATCAGCGGCGTGCCGCACACCACGGATTCGCCGCTCTACGTCTATGACCTCAATCTGGATGGCGTGCCCGAGGTCATCCTTCAGAGCACCCGCCGCCTGTTTATTCTCAACGGACGCACCGGTGCTGAACTTTGGAGTATCGATACCGAAAGCTCGGCCTATTACCAGCATGGCAATCCACTTCTGGTCGATGCCGACGACGACGGCCACATCGACATCCTCGTACATGTTCATGATCGCTGGAACTGCAACTATGGCCCTGGAACGGGACCCGTTGCTTGCAAGGGTTCAGCGATGCGGATCAGCGGAGCAGACCACAATTGGGCACCGGGGCCGAAAGTACAGAACCAACTCAATTTCCGTCCATCGGCTATCAACGATGCCGCGAAAATTTTGTACGACGGCTCGGTAAGCCGCGACTTCCGCCAACAAATTCAGCAGGGCACGGTAATCGATCCGCGCGTTGCGCAGAGCACGTCATTCGCGTACAAGGCGAACGATGGCGCAGCGGATTCTTTACCCGCAACGGTTGCCATTGACATCAAGCCACCAAACCAGCCGCCGGTGATCACCTCGATTCCGCCCAGCGCGTTTCTCAGAGCCAGCCCAGACGGTGTCAAGACGATCTACACTATTACCGCCGTGGACCCGGACTTAGGCGATACGGTGCATTACGAGCTGGTGTCCAGCAGTTTTGACGCGACCTCCTATCCGGCCCCAACGGTTGAGGCGATCACCGGTAACCTTGGTCTTTACAGTTGCAGGGCATGCGGCACTCAGCGCATTGTGATGACCGTCGCCGCAGTCGACACCCAAGGAGCGCGCACTGAGCAGTCGTTCATCATCGACCTATCCCCTACTGCGGTCACCGTGCCGAACGTGATCGGTCAATTTTACGATGCCGCACGTCCTCAACTCGAAGCTGCATTACTGATTCCGCGCGTGATTGCGGAAGTTTACAACCCTGCGCCTATCGGTACGGTGCTGGCCCAGGAACCTTTTGCCAACACGGCTGATACCCCACGCAACGCCACAGTTAAACTCACGCTTTCCAAAGGACTCGCGCCAGTAACTGCGCCTGGAGTCATTGGTCTACCACTCACACTGGCGCAGTCGCGCTTTACTAATGCCGGATTTACGGTAACAGCCGTGTCTCAATTCGATAACGCGCCAACCGGTACCGTCATCGCCCAGTCACCTGTAGCGGGACTTTCAGCACCACCCGGCAACGCTACGCTCAACGTGTCAGCAGGCAATGGTCTGGCGCTTACGCTATCGAGTTCAGCGATAACCGCCGATCAAACCATCACCTTGCAGCCACAGGCATTCGATCTCAACGGCAATGCGATCGCTTTGCCTGCCTTGACTTATAGCGTGGCCCCCGCAAGAACGCCATTCCTTGGTTCATTGCCTAGCGTTTCGGGAACTACGCTCTCAGCCGCGCTTGACACTCTCGGTGCGTTTACGGTAACCGCCACCGATAACGTGAATGCACGTAGCGCCAGCGCAACGTTCACGGTGATGTTGCCGCAACCGTTTGGAAAATCGACTAACGGTGCGCAGTTCGCAGCGTTGATGAGCACACTGCAAGCCTTTGATGACTTCGGCCCCGCGTTAAGAGCCGCGCGTGCGGCCAATGATGAACCGCTGATGCGTTCAATTCTCGCCCAAATGGTCAATACTTGGCGGGCGCTCGATATTGCGACATTGCGTTTGGCAACACCAATCGCCCTGCCGCAGGGGTTTGCCCCAACGCTTGAACATCTGCAAACTTTAAATCCGTTGTTACAACCTACGGCAGATGACCTGATGACACAACTGGTGTTACGCGATTCAATTGATGATCTACAGGCGGTCACTGCGGCATTTCGCGCTCGTGCCGAGCTATCGGTGTTGCGTAGTTTGATGGATCAGTTTCTTGATCGCATTCGGCGCATTGACGGATTGACGATGAGCGAATACGGACTCGTAATGAATGCACCTGAAATGATCGTCCTGACCTCGCGGGTGATTCCGGATTTTTATGAAGCGCTAACTGATCAACTGGCGATATTGGCAAATTTGCCGCATCAGCGTCGGATGACAGGAATTAAGTCTCCAAAATCAACGCTTGCCGAAGTCATGACCACTCTCGCGGTTGATTTTATGGTCGATAAAATTATCGAACAGGCAGAGAAAACTTACAAGAACAGCAAGAAATATGCAGGGGATATCTTATGGCAAACCGGCTGGGCGACGGCCATGTCGGTTGCACGAGGCACTGCCTTGCCTTATCTACAGGGCATGGAAATCACGGGAGTGGTTTCAGGCGCGTCAATGTCGTTTCATGTGTTCAGCGCGCCACATGCTTTCATTGAAGTGCCGATGCGAATTGCCCACCCCTTGCTCGCCAACGTTACTATCCTCGGACCTGATCTGGTGACCGGGTCAGTTGGCCTGCTCAATAATATTTGGGACAGTCTCAAGAAAGGCGCCAGCTATGGCAAAGACGCAGCCACCAACCTTGACAAATTCAAGAATGTTGATGAGCTGTTTGACTTAAAAGCCAAGCTTGAGAGCGGCGTGAAACAGGTCGTCACCTTACATGGCGAGTATAAAATAATTGCTGATTCCTTGCATCAATCACCAACCGGTGTCGACCATGGTAGTTGCATATTTGTTGCCAATCCGGTGTGCACCGAGCTACTGTTTGATGATGGTATTGGCTCAGTCTACACCTATACGCCACCCGACGGGCTCACCTCGCTGTCAGGCATTCCGTTACCGATTCTGATAATCGTCGAGGACAAGCGGACGGGAGCCATGTTCTTCGATACACCGCTATTTATGCCGCAAACAAAGTAAGTAAAGAACTACGCAGAAAATACAACACCAAAGACTAAGCATCATCCTAAAAAGAGCAGTTGAGAACTTAAAATTCCGTTCGCCCTGAGTTTATCGAAGGGTTGAACGGGATTGTAAGGTCTCACCACCTGGGTGAAAGCATAGAAAACCGTCCATGCTTCGACTGGGCTCAGCATGAACGGTTTTCTATGCGTTTAACGGCGCGTTTTAGGATCATAGGCAACAATTCTCAACTTGAAGCCCATATAAGTTGCCACGAAGGCGTAAAGCGCTTCTATGATTATTGAATTGGCATTGAAATTAACGAACCAGGTTAAAGGAAGGCTAAAACACAAAATGCGCCCTTAGGCGCATTTTGACTTTGTTATATCCAGGGCTATAACTACCCCTGCATAACTAAACTTAGAACGTAATGGTCATATCAGTCGAAAATAAGAACTGACTGTCTTTATTGCCGTTACCGAAAGGTCTGTACCCTTGATCGGTTCCGGCCACATGACCATCAACCCAGTCGTAGCGGACATTTGGACGAACATTTAACCATTTCAACGGCTTCCAGTTTACACCAGCAGTAACCGCATAATAACTAGCCGGTTGACAGGTGGATAAAGAACTAGAGGCATAACTAACTGGAACCCCGCCATCATCATTGGTCGCAGCTGCGACCCGACCCGGCGAGCACACTCTAAATCCATCATCATCCCGGAACCATTCACCGCGTAATCCGATCGTGACCTTGTCATGCAGATCGTAATAGAGATGGGTATTGATACCAAACCATTGCGCATCCTGAATCCCTTTTGGTGTGACCACACCTTCAGCGAAACCATGATCATGTTGCACCATCGCATGAATTTTATCGGTAATATTGTGTTTTAACACAATGCTGTACATTCCCCAACCATTACTGCTGTCCTCAGAAGTACCACCATAAGTACCGCTGATATTTGCAGATGAAGCTTTGTTGGTACTGGTCCAGGTACCGCCCATTAAACCGGCCCAATTACCAAGATGTTTATCCCAGCCGCCATCCCAGCCGCCAGTCGCACTACCAGTCACCACACCGCCCATCACCGCCCAGTTACCATCGATCGCATAGTTACCCATAATCCCGGTATGCGTGAATGGCTCGCCATATTGCATGGTATAGGCATGGGTATAGAAAAAGTTATCCGGCGCCGGAACGGTTTCAAACCCAATCGGCGTGTAAAAATGCCCGAGTTTAATATTTAAACCGTTGCCAATCGGAACGTAGGCTTCAGCATATAATTGCGGCAATGCTAGATCATAGAAACGGCTATCACCATTGAGCAAGTTGAGATCCCAGTTGCTGCGAGGAATTGCTTGCCCAGTATTAACATCATACGCTGGCACGCCATAAGCTTGCGTAAAAACAGCATCAGAGCCAAACATCACATCAAAACGCCCGCCGAAATCGAAACTTTTTCCTTCGGTAGCAACCGCACGTTGGATAAAGAAATTGATTTGATTTAATTGCAACTCACCGGAGCGATCGCCAAAAGTGACCGGTCCATTGAAATTATTATCCGGATTTCTTGCGTTATAAGTAACCCCTGCATTAAGCCAGGCACCGACTTTTAGACCCAAATCTTTCATCAGTTTACTTTCATTCGGATCGCCGGTAGCTTCCAGAAGCGTACTTGCTTCAGTGACACTTTTCGCATGAGCGGAACTTAATCCTAATACTAAAGCCAACCCTACGACTAATGGCTTTAACAGTAAGCCACTTTGGTTAGGATGAATGTTCATATACAACTCCTCGTCAGTTAATCAAGTTAAATCATTCTCGATTTAATTCTGCAATTAACATGCCAAATATAAAAAACCACAAGATGTTGATTATAAGCGACAATCACAAACCATTTCGCCCAATCTTTGAACACTTTGCAGACATAGCGAATTAAGTTGGTGCATTACGCACTAGAATGGACTTGAATAAGCAAATTAGCCGATAGCAGTTGATGCAATTACATTAAGCACCTAATTAGTTCAATAATCTGGGCACCGCTGAGAGCAGTTTTTGGGTATAAGGGTGCTGAGGATAGTTGCAAATCTGCGCGGTTACCCCCTGCTCGACGATCTTGCCTTGATACATCACCACCGTATGATCGCTTAAATATTCGACCACGCCGATATTATGAGTAATGAACAACAAGGTCAGATTTCGCTGCTGGCGGATGCTGAGTAATAATTGTAATATCTCAGCCTGCACCGACACATCCAAAGCGCTGGTGATTTCATCGCAGACGATAAATTCTGGATTCAACGCTAAAGCACGCGCCAAACCGATGCGTTGACGTTGCCCACCTGAAAACTCATGCGGATAGCGCCAGAGAAAGTCACGGTTCAGCTGCACACTTTCGAGCAACTGACTCGCCAACTCGATACGCTGCTCCTTGTTGGCACCGATACCGTGAACTTTCATCGGCTCGGTCAGAGCGGTTTCTACCAACAATCTCGGATTTAAAGACGATTGCGGATCTTGAAAGGCAATCTGCATTTTCTGTCGCATCGGGCGCAATTGCCGGGCAGATAGACCTGATAACTCCTGGCCGTTGATTTGAATACTGCCGGCGGTCGGTTTTTCGAGTTGCAATACCGCCCGGCCTAGCGTCGTTTTGCCGCAACCGGATTCGCCGACTAGCGCCAGAATTTGCCCTTGTGGAATAGTGAGCGAAACATCATCGACCGCACGCACGTAATCGACGGTACGGCGAAATACGCCCTTTTTGATGGGAAACCAGACTTTCAGGTCGCGAATCTGCAGCAGTGGCGTGGACTCAATGGCTACTACTCTTTGCGAAGAAGTTTCAACAATAACTGGCTTCACCAAATTTTCCGGCAACGCCGCGAGCAATTGTTGGGTATAGGTATGTTTCGGTTGACGCAACACTTCGGCACATGCACCAACTTCGACCAATTTACCTTGCTGCATAACCCCGACCCAATGCGCCATTTGCGCAACAACACCGAAATCATGGGTAATAAACAACATACTCATGCCGGTATCATCTTGTAATTTACGCATTAAACGTAAGATTTCGGCCTGCACAGTCACATCTAAAGCAGTCGTCGGTTCGTCGGCGATCAACAGTTGTGGTTCACACGCCAAAGCCATCGCGATCATTACTCGCTGACGCTGACCACCTGACAACTGATGCGGATAATCTCGGAAGCGCCCGGAAGCCTGCGGGATCTGGACCTGTTCCAAGGCCAGCATGGTTCGTTGCTCGGCTTCTTCATCGCTCATAGTCGGATGATGAATTTGCAAAGCCTCGGTGATTTGCTCACCAATGGTCAACACCGGATTCAGTGAGGTCATCGGTTCCTGAAAAATCATCGCAATTTTGGAGCCACGCACCGCGCGAATACCAGGATCATTCAAGATCAATAAATCCTGACCGTTAAACAAAATTTGTCCGCCCGGATGCGAAGCAATCCCTTCCGGCAGCAACCGAATCACCGACAACGCGCTCACCGATTTACCACTGCCCGATTCGCCGACCAGACAGAGCGTTTCACCTTTGGGAATGCTAAAACTAATATCGTCAACAGCCTTGACCTCACGCTGACCCGAACGCAGATAGGTGCGTAAATTGCGAACTTCGAGTAAGGTTTGACTCATGCGCCCTCACCTTCTTTACCAGCCATTTTCGGATCGATGGCATCGCGGAAGGCTTCGCCAATCAGATTGTAAGCGAACACGGTTAGGAAAATCGCACCGCCCGGAAATAACGCCATCCACCAATTAAAATTGGACGATTTAACTGCTTGGTCGAGCATTTGTCCCCAAGAAGGTGCATCAACAACCCCCAAACCCAAAAAGCTTAAAGTCGCTTCAGCCAAAATCGCACCGGCGATGCCAAAACTCACCGAAACCAATAACGGTGCCACACCATTCGGCAACATATGCCTGAACAAAATGGAACTAAGCGGCAAACCACTCGCCACTGCCGCCTGGACATAATCCTGTTTGCGCAATTTCAAAAACTCAGTACGCACAAAGCGCGCATAGCCGGACCAACCGGTTACGCCGATAATCACCATCATCATATATAGGCTGCGCCCAAAAAACGCCACAAAGGTCAACAACAGAAACAAGGTCGGAATATCTTCGAAAATTTCGACCAAGCGCATACCGAGCATATCGACAATGCCTGAAAAATAGCCCATTAAACCACCAACGATAATGCCGATAAACAGCGCAATCCCTGAAGCAATCAAGCCAATACTCAAGGCAATTCGGCACGCATGAATCATTCGACTCAAGACATCCGCGCCATTTTCTTCAGTCCCCATCCAATGGAGATGGCCTTGGGTTTGAAACGGGGCCTCAAGGCCCTTGCTGCCTAAATCACGCAAATAATCAGTTGGCGCATACGGAATCGGTGGCATGATCCGCCAATCAACCTCGGTAAAAGCCGGAGTGCGGAAATCGTCATAAATGACCAAAACCGGTGGTTTGACTAGACTATTCACGACTAATGCTGCCATTAAAATACCCGCGATAAACAGCCAAATCCGCTCCCCTAGGCCAAACGGTAATCGTTTGACGATCAAGGCCATCAAGAAACTGACCAAGACCCACACATCTTCGACCGATAAATAACGCAGCACTGGCGCAGAAATTACGCCGTTCTTGCTCATCAGCAATGGCATCGAATTGGCCAGAAACGGTGCAAAGACCGCCGCAAATATCAACAATACTATCCAGGCGAAACCCGCCTTAACTCCGATGCCATTTAGGGTTTTGCGCCAAATCCTCGCACCATAAGATTCTCGACTATTCGCCTGCTTAATCATAACTGACCCTCGGATCGGCTAGCGTGTAGCAAAAATCGGCAATCAAATAGCCAACCAAGGTCAGAAAGCCGCTAATCCAGGTAATCGACAACACTAATTCGCGATCTCGCCCTTTAACCGCTTCGACTGCAAGTTGCCCCATGCCGTTGATACTGAATATATTTTCGACGATCAGGGAACCTGCCAGTAAACTCGGCAATAGCCCGGCCGAAATGGTGATCAAGGGCAATAAGCTGTTGCGGAACACATGTCGCCATAAGACATCATGCTCAGCCAGACCTTTGGCGCGTGCTGTTCGGGCGTAATCGGAATGCAGATTTTCAAGAATGGAGGTACGCGTCAATTTCGCCAAGGCCGCAAAACCCCCATAAGATAGACAAAGCACCGGCAAGATTAAATGCCAGATGCGATCCAGGAGGAATCCGCGTACAAAACCGCTTGCTTCCCAATGCGGCAAAAAAGGCATATCCTGCGCCTCTCGACTCCCGATACCGGAAGTTGGAAACCACTGAAAATATTGCACGTTGGCGAAAAAACCCAACAGCAGCACACCCGCCAACATGGTCGGAATCGACCATAAGGCCAGCATCGACATGCCCATGCCGACATCAAAAGAGCCGCCGCGCTGGGTCGCTGATTTCATACCCACCCAAATCGCAATTAAATAGGTAAACGGCAGCGTAACTAGATTCAATAACAGGGTAATAGGAATACGTTCAGCAAGAATGTCCGACACGGGCCGACCATATTGAAAACTGGTGCCTAAATCCATGCCTTTGGTGAATGAAAAATCACCTTGCTTACCCTGAGGATCGGTCACAAAACCAATCGGTGATACGTTATTGAGCCAACGCAAATATTGCACCGGCAGCGGCTTATCAAGGCCATAACGTTTATTGTAATAATTTTGAAGCGCCTGTCGCTCTTCCGGCTTCATATCCATGCCGCCGACCAGGGCCTGAGGACTAATCCCGCCCGGCGACATCGCCATCACCGAAAAAACCAACACGGTAATGCCTAACAAGGTCGGAATCATCAGCAACAAGCGTCGCATTAAATATGTCAACATCGGGGTTCGCTCCTGCTATTGGGTATATTTTTGCTGGGCAACCGGCACATAGTTTTCAAGCGGCAAGTTACCCAGGTTCAAGCCCAGCTTGGTCATTTGCACGTTATGAATGCGCTTGTCGACAAACAGCAAACTCTTGCGTCGGGTCATAAAGGTGTACGGCTGATCTTCATAAAGAATGCGCTCAGCTTGCTGCCACAAAGGCATACGCTTAGCTTCATCGACGGTGCGCCGCGCTTGTTCGATCAGTTTGTCGAGTTCCGGATTTTTATAGCTGACATAATTATCACCGTTACTTTTGGCCTGCGAACTGTGAAATGCCTGATATAAATCGGTTTCAATGCCGCTGGTCCAGCCGATGCTAATAGCATCGAAATCTTTTTTGTTGATATTTTCAAGCATCACCGGCCATTCTTGCGGCGATGGAATCATGCGAATCCCGGCTCTGGCATACAAATCTTTCAACAATAGCACCATGCGCTTGGTATCTTCGTTGGCTTGAAAATAAGTCAATTTGAATTCGAACGGCTGATTGGCTGAATCTTCCAAAACCCCGTCACCATTGCGATCCGAGTAACCTGCTTCTTGCAATAAGGCTTTGGCTTTATCTACATCAAATGTATAAGGCTGCAAACTCGCATCATGTTGTTTACTACTGGTGCTGAACGGACTGACGGCGGGTTCTGCGTAATCTAAATAGACATCTTTAATAATACGGCTCACGTCGGTCAAATAGCTCATCGCCTGTCTAACCCGTTTATCGGCAAAGCGAGTCGCTTTACCGGCCCGGAGCTGATTCCAGCCAATATAATAATACCCGACCACTGGCGGCATATATTCGAAATTCTGACTTTTCGCCTGAATTTGGCTGTCGTTTTTCAATTCCAGATATTCCAAAGGCCGAGCCGAGTACGAATCCAGCTCGCCGTTACGATAAGTGGTCAAACGGGCGCTGTCGTTCTGAATGATTTTCCACAAAATCCGGTTATAAGTTGGCTGCACATCGCCCCAATAACGCTCGTTACGCACTAATTCGACATTGCCCTTGTCCGGTGTCCAGCCTTTGGGATCGACCAAGCGATACGGACCACTCCCCAATAACAAGCCTTTAGATTCGTTAAATTTTTGTGCTTCTTTCAAATAGGGGCTGTAAAAATGCTTGGGTAAAATAGCAATCCCTCCCGCGAGCGACAAGGCCTCAAAATACGGTTCTTTAAAAGTAAAAACTACTTCATAATTGCCATTAGCCTTAACGGTTTTAATTTTGTCCAAATAAGCGCGTTCGCGGGGCGCTTGAATCGCCTCAGTCATAATAAAATTAAAACTAAACACCACATCGTCAGCCGTTAATGGTTGGCCATCGGAAAAACTCACATCGTCACGCAATTGGAAACTGATCACCAAACCATCGTCACTGACGCTCCAAGCTTTAGCAATCAAGCCTTCCCATTCCAAGGTATCGGGATTACGGGTCAGAAGACTTTCGAGCACATAACTTTGGACATTCGCGGCATAGGCATCGCTTGAAACCAAGGGCGTGATGGTTTTGAGATTGGTTGAAAACGCATCGACACTCCAATCGCCTTTTGCATAATCCGGCAGTCGGGTCGCTGCTTTCGCGCGTTTAAATGCCTGGGTAACTTCACCGTCGGCAACGGAATTTGTGGCTTGCGCGCTTGTTAATACGCCGGAAGTGATTACGCTCCGCAATTCTCGCAGGTCTTTCGACTGTTCCGACAATGCACCTTGCATTTCAGTCAGTTTCAGCCACTGTCGGTCAATTTGATACATCGCCAACAAAAGCATAAAAATCAGAATACTAAGCAGTAAATAGAGAAGCCAATCTCTGGACGTCAATTGTTTTTGCATATTATCAATTGGTTTTAAAAAAGATTATTGTTGACTTGTCCAACTTCGACAAAATACTGGACAGCACCCACTGGGTCATAGATACTTTACCTATTCTAACAATAAAAGCAAACAAGAGGAGCTTCTAATGGGTTTTATGCAAGGCAAACGCGTGTTAATCGTAGGCTTGGCCAGCAATCGTTCAATCGCCTGGGGTATCGCTAAAGCGATGCATCGTGAAGGTGCTGAGTTGGCGTTTACTTTTCAAAATGAAAAGCTGCAAAGTCGCGTTGAAGAAATGGCAACTGAATGCAATTCCAAGATTGTCCTGGAATGCGATGTCAGTTACGATGAACATATTGACAATGTTTTCGTAGAATTAGCGAAACATTGGGATGGTCTAGATTGCATCGTTCACTCAGTCGCATTTGCACCACGCGAAGCCTTAGACGGGGATTACGTCAACGCGACCACCCGTGATAACTTTAGAATCGCGCATGACGTCAGTTCTTATAGCTTTACCGCGTTGGCAAAAGCCGGTCGCGCACTGATGCAAGGTCGTAATGGCTCATTATTAACGCTGACTTATTTAGGCGCAGAACGCGCGATTCCTAACTATAACGTCATGGGCGTTGCAAAAGCTAGCTTGGAAGCCAATGTACGCTACATGGCAGTCGCCTTGGGCGCTGAAGGAATTCGCGTCAACGCGATCTCAGCCGGCCCGATCAGAACCCTCGCTGCCTCAGGGATTAACAATTTCAAAGCAATGCTGAGCAAAGCAGCCGACACCGCACCATTAAAGCGTAATGTCAGTATTGAAGAAGTGGGTAATGCCGCGGCGTTTTTATGCTCGGATTTAGCTTCAGGGATTACCGGAGAAATTACCTATGTGGATTGCGGCTATAATATTGCAGGTCTAGCTGCTAGTTAATCTAGCACCTAAAGGTTTACAGACACCCATTTCCATTCACTGTGGAAATGGGGTTTTTATTGGCTGAACAGATTAATTAAAGCCCCGTCCTGACTAAGCGGACATGCAATTTACCGTACTTGAGATCGTAGTTGATATATCCGTTATAAAAGTTAACACTCCAAGATCGATCCAAATAAGGTGCAGTAGGGGTTGAGCTCCAGTAATAAGCAGATGGTGTCCTGGGGAAAATTGTTAAATCAATGGTTGGATTGACACAACTTATTTCCATTATCGATACCAGTTCATTCTTATTCGGCAAGCGCCAGTCAGAATAACCCGCAAAGACATAGGCCTGTGATTGTTGCAAAGCATCTTTCCAGCTGTAATTACTCGCCAGTTCGTTACAGGTCTTACCATCCCAAATCTGCCCGAGACTACAACGCATCCACATTAAACCCGTCTTCAGATTTGTCACTACACCTTTTGAATCATCGAAGACAAAATCACTTTTTGGCGTACTAGGCGTAATCAACGTTGGTTTACAATCTTGACCCGCCTGAACGCCGACAGACACAAGCATCAACAAACCTAATGACAACCAAGCACTTGCAAGTCTATTCAAAGTATTCATTATCGTATTTCCTTTGAATTACCGACCATCACGTACCACACGTACCCGATAGCGATTTTTTTTATCTGAACCATAATTTACCGACCCATAATAGAAGTAGACACTCCATGCATCGCCGGAACCAATCGCGCGTGGCGTAGAGCTCCAATAATCATAAAGCGGGGTATTCGGGAAGTAGTTTTGATCAATTGAAGGCGCAAACCGACTATTATCCACTAACGAGAGCAATTCTTGAAGATTAGGTAATCGCCAGTCTTTTTTACCGCAAAGCCCCATCGCATTGATCGCCTCTACATAAGACAGAGTATCGCATCGCGGTGAACCACTACAGCTTCCGCCATTGATAACCCCGTAACTACCCCCGTTATTCGAATTATCGGGATTATACCAACTATAAACATTATCCTGGTTTTGCAAATCACTTTGGGTACTATCTTTTTTAACTTCCCACCATAAACCGGAAGTATTATCCTTGACACATGACCATAAAGCGGTCGGGTCGGTTATTAATTCACCCTTTGCGTCAATTTTAGTGTATTTGTTCTGATTAACCGCATATTCGGCATCTTGTCCGGGATAATCCGCGACCGGGCAAGTTAAACCTACCTGATCCTCATTGGCACAGGCTTTGGTACCGGTATTGTTGGTTCGTTGAGTATAAGAAGTAAATGATATTGCATCCATGCTGTATTGATAATCAGCTCCCTGGACTTTATATCCCACATAAACATCGCCGACGCCCTTAAATCCCTGCAAACCATTAGCGATGGTCAATTTTTCTTGCGCAGATAAATTACGTTCAAGAACGGCTGGCACTAATTGTTGCATATCGGGGTAGGCCCAATTTAACCAGTTGCCATTATGATCAAGCATAAACCATCGATTATCAGAAATAGTCACCACATAAAGGGCACCTATTTTGCCGACATCTTCCGAGGCAATCCCTAAAGTAATATAAATACTTACCGTCTGAAGAGTGCTGATACTGGTTTTATAGAGCGTACCATCACTTGCTTGCACTTCAGGTATAGGCGAGTTATTTAAAGCTGCTCCGCCTGCCAGGGGGGTAATCAATAATGATCCACCCAAACAAACCAAGCGCGCAACATAAGTAAACAAACGATTATTCAGCATCACAACATCCTTCAAAGGATATGATTTATAAAGTACAGAGTACGAACCAACGCATCTAACTTAACGAACAGCATAAAGTGGTTGGCCAATGATGCTCCAGATAAATAGCAATAACCAACCACTTTTAAGACCATTACTTATGGATAACCACATCAGCATCCGCTTCTAAATTGCTAATCGTCGCAGCAAAAATTGACTGACCAAAAGCTTTGGCAATATTTTTAGTGGCCAGTGCAAGCTGTTTCTTGTCTTCTTCGCTCATCACACCCGGTTTCACCTGAGCGATACTGACAACTGCCCGCTCACCCTTATCAAGTTCAACCGAAATCAATGAAGGCTTCGTGCCGACTGGTTTGGGTGCTTTAAAAATTTCCTGAATTAATTGCCAAGGTAATTTATTGTTATTACGCACTAAACCAGGAAATTTTTGAACGGCTAAATTATGTTCAGCAGCCACCGCTGCGATAGTAGAGCCGCCTTCTAGTTTTTTCTTAATATTATCGGCCATCTGCTGGTTTTGTTGTTTGGCTTTATCCGCTAAGACTGCAGCCGAAACCTTAGCTTCGACATCCTTAAGCGGCAATACCGTAGCAGGCTTATGTTCCAGCATACGAAGCACAACCAGACGGTTAGCACCTGCTTCAATCGCTTCACTATTATTTCCATTCAATACTTCTTCGGAAAAAGCGGCACTTTTGACTTTAGGCTCAACAAAAATACCATTTACGGAATCTTTTGATTCCAGACCGGTTTTTTGGATGGTTAATTTTAAAGCTTCCGAAACAGGTCCTAAGGAACCACTATTTTCATAGCTCAATTGAGCTATCTTTTCACCAAGCTCATAAAATTTGTTTTCAGCCTGCGCTTTTTGGTAAGCCTTGGTAACCTCAGCTTTCACGTCCGCATAAGGTTTGGTTTCGCCTGGCACAAATTCAGTTACTTTTATTAAATGATATCCGAATGACGTTTTAACCGGTTGTGAAACGGCGTTAAGTGCCAAAGTTCCTGCCGCCGCATCAAAATCCTTCTCCATCACCCCAGCGTTGAATAGCCCCAAGTCTCCACCCTTCTCGGCAGAGAGCTTATCATCGGACATTTCTTTAGCTACCGCCGCAAAATCTTTTGTTTTAAGCGCCTCCTGGGCCTGCTGGGCTTTTTGTAAAGCCTGAGCTTCAGTCACATCTTTGCCGACCGCAAACAGAATATGACTTATCTTACGCCGCTCTTTGGTGGAATATTGATCTTTTTGATCCTGGTAATAGGCTTGCAGCTGCTCATCAGTAGCAGTTACTGCTTTAGCGAGCTCATCGACCGATAACTCAATATATTCAACCGCAACTTGTTCAGGCGTCTGAAAAAGATCTTGATGCTGTTGATAATAATTTTGTAGTTCTTCTGCCGTCGGTGGAGTGGTAATTTTTGGCAGGGCCACCGTTACATACTCAACATCACGCTGCTGATTTTGAATTTTAAAGAAGTTTTCAACTGCCGAAGGAGTTGCAAAGCTACTGTCCATAATCGCGCGCTGAAACTGTTCCATGGTCATTGATTTTTTGACCCGTAAAGCAAATTGCGCTGATGACATGCCTTGGGAATTTAACAGCGCTTTATATTGCTTGTCATCAAATTTTCCATCAGTCTGAAAATAAGGCAAACTCTTGATAAAGTTTCGAGCATTTTCGTCTGAAATGACCAAGTTTTCATCTTCAACATACTGAAACAAGACTTCATCGTTGATTAATTTCTTTAACGCCTGAGCTTTGATCACATCTTCGCCAAGATTCATCCCCGCATAATTCTGACTATATTGTGTCATTGCCTGGGTCACTTCACGCTGAAAAAAATCTTTGTCGCCGACCGAAACAATCGGACGCTCTTTCCCGACATCAAGATAATTTTGAATTCCCCACAGGGCAAACGGAATAACAATCATTAACAAAATCACCCACGCAAAAACCCCATGAAGTTTTTCTCTAATCTTTACCAGCATAACCCCTGTCCTTAAACCGCTAAATCAATAAGTTGGAATATTTATTCTACGAAACAAAATATATACAGCGTACTACAAAATATACTCCAAAAGTTTAAGACACTTAACTAAAACTTCTTATTTTGAACGTTTATTTTGTTGCAAATTCATTTCAGGCAATTCGGATGCGGAACATTTCCCATGCCGACGCCAATTCTACGTGCTTTAATTTTTAACAAGCAAAAAAAAACCCCGAACCATAAAGCTCGGGGTTTTTTGTTTTTGGCGGAGCGGACGGGGCTCGAACCCGCGACCCCCGGCGTGACAGGCCGGTATTCTAACCAACTGAACTACCGCTCCTAAGTTTGGTG
This sequence comes from Methylococcaceae bacterium, assembly GCA_947505105.1. Lineage (GTDB taxonomy): Bacteria > Pseudomonadota > Gammaproteobacteria > Methylococcales > Methylomonadaceae > SXIZ01. Next base: position 19,196 of record CANNKG010000003.1, read on the forward strand.
GGTGCTGAGGGGTTCGAACCCCCGACCCTCGCCTTGTAAGGGCGATGCTCTCCCAGCTGAGCTAAGCACCCGACTAAAGAAAAACTAGTTTACACCATCTCTAAGAGTTTTACCAGCCTTAAAAGAAGGAATTTTTGCCGCTTTGATGGTAATTTCTTCGCCGGTTTGTGGATTGCGGCCTTTGCGCTCAGCACGTTCTTTTACTGAAAAGGTTCCAAAGCCAACTAAAGCAACGGAGCCGCCATTACTCAGCTCATCAGACACAGCTTTGATAAAGCTGTCCAGAGCACGCGCAGTATCCGCTTTAGTTAATTTAGACTCATTCGCCATAGCATCAATAAGTTCCGATTTATTCATTATTCCCCCTTAGGAAGTCATTTTTTTTATAAAATTAAATTTTGCAAAATCAGCCAGCTCCTTACCCACAACCATTACCGCAGCAAGAAAGAGCGCTATTTATACAATTGCGCTCTCGACGTGTCAAGCTTTAATAGTTAATATCCTCAGGATTATAAGGATTAATTCCTCACTGGAAACCTGCCTCATAAAATTCAAACTGTTTAACTAATGAGCTGTAACGGTTTGTTTTTTAACTCGGGATTTGGCCACGGGTTTCTCAATCTCAAGTTCTTTCTCCAACGGGGTCGGCATGTATTGTAAAGCGACTTCCAAAACCTCATCAATCCAATTGACTGTTCTTATATCTAAATTTTGTTTAATGTTATCAGGTATTTCAACCAGATCTTTGGCATTTTCTGCAGGAATTAATACCGTAGTAATCCCACCACGATGCGCTGCCAGCAGCTTTTCTTTCAATCCACCAATAGGCAGAACTTCACCGCGCAGCGTTATTTCTCCAGTCATTGCGACATTCGCTTTAACCGGAATTTTGGTCATCGCCGAAATTATTGCGGTACACATGCCAATACCGGCGCTTGGCCCATCTTTTGGGGTAGCACCTTCCGGAACATGAATATGCATGTCGTTTTCCTGAAATTGTTCCTTGGCAATCCCCAGCATCTCGGCACGACTTCTCACCACGGTCACAGCTGCCTCAATAGACTCTTTCATAACATCACCCAGCGTTCCGGTAGCAGATTGTTTACCTTTACCCGGCATCACTGCAGTTTCTATCGTCAGCAGCTCACCACCAACTTCAGTCCATGCCAACCCGGTTACCTGACCAATCCGATCATGCTCCTCAGCCAAACCATAGTGAAAACGCTTAACGCCTAAGTAATTATCCAAATTACCCGATTCAATGACTGTTAAAATCTTTTCCGACTTCAACAACAAATCCTTGACTACTTTTCGACAAACCTTCGATATTTCACGTTCCAAACCTCTAACACCCGCCTCTCGCGTGTAGTAACGAATAATATCTCTGACCGCCTCCTCAGTAATTTCAATTTCTTTGGATTTCAAGCCATTATTTATAATCTGTTTCGGAATCAGATAGCGCAACGCAATATTGATTTTTTCATCTTCAGTGTAACCGGCAAGACGAATCACTTCCATTCTGTCGAGCAAAGCCGACGGAATGTTCATCGTATTAGCGGTTGCAACAAACATGACATCTGACAAATCAAAATCGACTTCGAGATAATGATCGGAAAAGGTATGATTCTGCTCCGGATCTAGCACTTCCAATAGTGCCGAGGCCGGATCGCCTCTAAAATCGGCCGCCATTTTATCAATCTCGTCAAGCAAAAACATAGGGTTACGCGTTTTAACCTTAGCCAAATTTTGCAAAATCTTACCGGGCATCGAACCAATGTAAGTCCGTCGATGCCCACGTATTTCAGCTTCGTCGCGCACCCCACCTAAAGCCATACGTACATACTTACGATTGGTCGCGCGTGCAATCGATTCGCCCAACGAGGTTTTACCCACCCCCGGCGGCCCGACTAGGCATAAAATCGGTCCCTTTAACTGCTTGACGCGCTGTTGCACCGCCAAGTATTCGAGAATGCGCTCTTTGACTTTTTCCAAACCATAATGGTCAGCTTCGAGGACTTCTTCAGCAACTTTCAGATCATGCCGCACCTTAGTCCTTTTCTTCCAAGGGACGCTAACCATCCAGTCGATGTAATTACGCACCACAGTCGCCTCAGCCGACATTGGCGACATCAGCTTTAATTTATTCAATTCGGCATCAGCCTTAGTTTTCGCCTCTTTTGACATCCCTGCCTCTCTAATTTTTCGATCGAGCTCTTCAATCTCATTCGGGACATCATCCATTTCGCCCAATTCTTTCTGAATCGCCTTCATTTGCTCATTAAGATAATATTCGCGTTGATTTTTCTCCATTTGCTGCTTAACGCGAGTGCGAATTTTCTTTTCCATTTCCAACAAATCAACTTCGCTTTCCATGAAAGTCATCAACGTTTCGAGACGTTGGGCAATATTAGCCATTTCGAGCAAATTTTGCTTGTCTTCAATTTTTAAAGCCATGTGCGCGGCGATGGTATCCGCCAGACGACTAGAATCATCAATTCCAGCAAGCGCATTCAATACTTCGGGAGGAATTTTATTGTTTAATTTTACATATTGATCGAACGAACTGATCACCGTCCGCTGTAAAACTTCCTCTTCCTGATCGGAGATAGTGAGTTCATCGTTAATATCGCTGACATGGGCTGCGAAATAACCATTTTCCTCAAAATATCCCTCAACCTTGCAGCGCTGACTCCCCTCGACCAAAACCTTGACTGTTCCATCGGGTAGCTTTAATAGCTGAATAATATTGGCAAGGGTTCCGGCTAGGTATAAATCTTCAAACTCGGGCTCATCGACTTCAGCCTGCTTTTGCGCCACCAATAAAACCTGTTTGTTCTCACGCATCGCGACATCAAGCGCAATAATCGATTTATCCCGTCCCACGAATAACGGAATAATCATGTGTGGATAAACCACAACATCACGCAAAGGTAAAACTGGAACCACTAGATTTGCCAGTTCAATTTCTGTCTTTGTTTTCCTTGCCATAAATGAAACCTTTTTGCTGCCAACTTTATACATTAATAGAATTCTAACTATGGGGATGATCATTCGAAAACACAACCATTACCCAGCGAAAGATGTTAAAAACTATTACACTATGATTTTTAATGAATCGTTAAGCTATCCTCGACCAATGTTAACTATATTACAAATTTCAGCTCTCACCGATAATTATATTTATCTTCTGCATGATCCAGAGAGTAAAGAAACAGCCGTCATTGATCCACCTGTTGCCAAACCAGTATTGAATCTGTTAAATGAACAAAATTGGTCGCTTAAATATATTCTGAACACGCATCACCACTGGGATCATATTGGGGGTAACGACGAACTAAAACGCGCCAACCGCTGCCAGATAGCCGCATCACGCTACGACCAAACACGCATCCCCGAAGTGGATATAGCGCTTGATGAAGGCGATGTTATCCAATTAGGCGACCAGCAACTTAACGTTTTTGAAACCCCGGGTCATACGCTTGGGCATATTGTTTTTTATGCAAAGGAAAGTCAGGCGTTATTTTGCGGCGATACCTTGTTTGGGATGGGATGTGGACGATTGTTTGAAGGAAGCGCCGAGCAAATGTGGCATTCACTGCTACGTATCAAGTTACTACCCGCTGAAACCCATATTTATTGCGCCCATGAATATACCGAAAATAATGGTCGTTTTGCGCTGACCCTGGAACCTCAGAATAGCCGCTTACATCAACGCATGAGCCAAATCCGGCAACAGCGTGTAGCTGGCTTAAGCACAATCCCTTCAACACTGGCTGACGAACTGGCAACCAATCCGTTTTTAAGAACCGACTGCACTGAATTACAAACTCAACTAGGACTTCAGAACGCCTCGGAAATCGAAGTGTTTGCCAAGATACGACAGCTTAAAGATAAATTTTAACCGCCAAGTAGTTGTACAAACTCGATACTAACCGAGTAACCAGCTCTACCTGTCATGCATAATAGGTCATGGATTAGTTGACCTAGATGCTACATTGCGGCAATCTTGCGCCAAATCGATTTAAATTCGCGGATGAGTCGTTGTGATTCCGTTTCCAATCCGGATTCCTTGTCCGATCTAGCCGAAGACATTGCCGCCGCATTTTGGTCAGTCGACTGCGGTTTATCAAGCACAATGAAAGTGCCCGGAATCATGCCCATCCAACAACTCCAAGGTATTACTCCAGCCTCAGTGGGCGTGAATTCGATTGTTTGCAGACCCGGTTTAACTTCAAACTCCAACTGATACTGCGGCACCACGATTACTTTGTTACATTCGTTGAGCTCTTTGCCATCAATGACCCATTTGACCGGGACACCTTTACGTAATGTAAATTTATTCGGTGAAAAACCTGTTTTGACGACATCCATATAAACGGTTTGTTCAGTATCGAACGAGAGCGTTTCGGCAAGTGAAGGCGAAAGTTTTTGTGAAATGCGTGCCACCAGAGTATTAAAATCGATTCCAGTGCCGGTCACCGTAAAACCGCGATTGAGCATGATGGCGCCTAAAATCATCACAATGACGCCAGAAGCCTTAAGAAGTTTGGGTCTAATGTTAATAGACAACAAACTGGATAAAAACCCAAAGCCCATCAATAACGGTAAAGTACCCAGCCCAAAGAAAAATAATAACGTAGCGCCCTCAAACCAGTTGCCAGTGCCGGCAGCTAACACGTACATGGCCTGCAAGGGACCACAGATAATCATCATGCCATTCAGCATACCTATCACAAAAGGATTGCTATGCTTGCGATATTCGGTACTGATGAAGTGCATCCAAAACGTCGGCGCCTTGATTTGAAAATGACTCAACACCGGAAACACTTCTAGCATATGTAAACCAAACAAGATCAGAAAAACACCCGCCGCAATGCCGACTGCGCCCTGAGTGGCCGGCGTGAAAGCGATAATCGCGCCAAAAGCCCCTAGTATCGCGCCAATCAGGGTATTCGAAATGGTTTTACCCAAGCCATACATTAAATGTGCACCATGCGATTTGTGACCTTGAGCCGCTTGCTTAGCCACATACCCGAGAATCAGCGGACCACACATGCCGACACAATGAAAACTGGTCAGAAACCCCATCAGGAACAACAAACCATAACTCATATCACGCCCAATTTTGGGCATATCGACATGATCCATAAACCAACTATCCAACCACAAAATACCGCCAATGCCGACAAGTGCCAGTAATATGGTAAAGAATCGCTTAACGCCTATGAGTAGTGAATTCGAGGTATTGGCTCTGATTACAGTATTCATGGGATATTGAAGGATATTATGGGCATTAACATATACCTCATATCGGACGGGATATGATTCTAGCCATTAATTGAACTTAGTTTGCTCAAATGTTTCTAGCAGAATCATAGACCGCGTTCACTCAAAGTGCTTAATCTGGCTCGGGAATAATCACCGGTCGATTAACCTCATTGACCCGCCTACCATAGTGAATCACCGGCGGCGACATCTGGCCCCCTCGAATGCCTTGCAAAGCAATATGAGCAAGATTTGCGCCTGACAGACACGCCATCCCGAAACCACCCGAAGGGCGCGGATTTATTTCAAGCAATCTCGGACCATTGCTGCCTTCTTTAAATTGAATATTGAAAATCCCGTTTAAACAATAATGCGCCGTTAATCGCTCTACCATAGCCGCAATATCAGAATCGTTGTCAATCAGTTGACCGTGACCCGCAGTCAACGATTTCTTGCGCTGGACGGCGGCCAATAATTTGCCTTCGCGACCCGCACAATCAACGCTCCATTCGTGACCACTCAAATGCTCCATGACCAGTAACGTGTCGAACTCGGCGGTATTTTGCATTCCTTGGCGCAATTCAGCTAACGGAATCTGATATTCGACGCCTTTGAGTAATTGCTTAATACTATCGCGTTCAGTATCCAGAATCCTGAAGCCCAAACCATAAACTGATACCGATGGTTTGACACAGAGTTTTGGATGCTTCGCTGCCAAAGTAGACACCGCCTGATCAAATTCCTCACGGTTATTGACTGCGATAAAATCCATTACCTGAGCAATTTCCGCCGGCAAGCGGTTATAAAAATCGGCTTTATTGTGTAACAGACTTAAAGTGTCGTGATCCGCTACCGATAGCACCCGGACACCCTGCGCAGCAAAAAGGGCATGCTGTTGACTAAATAGCATCGCTTCCTTACCCGGCCAGAATAGATCAATCTGATGCTTGGCACAAAATCCCAAGGCCCATTCCAGGTAAGCGTCACCTTTGAGGTCTGGCTCTAAATAGGCTTCGTCAGCCGCTAGAAACGCGGTTGCCGTTTCATGAACATGCGTACAAATCAAGGTGACTTCGTCAGTCGGAACCGCCTGACGAAGATTTTCAAATACACCGCGGATTGTTGAAAATGTTTTGTTAAACCAAACTCTCATAGCATTTTATAAATGCGGAATAATTTGCGGTAACAAATTATCAATAGTGCGTCCGGTGCCATTTTCACCGATCGCATGCATTTTCCATTCACCATTGTGACGATAGATTTTCGCCATGATCTGTGCGGTATGTGAGCCTTGGGCAGACAAGGTATAACGAGCGATTTCCTGCTTGCTGGCATTATCAACGATCCGGCAGTAAGCGTTTTCGACAGAATTGAAGGTTTGACCGGTATAAGAACTGACCGTAAAGACCAAGGATTTGATGGATGCGGGAACTTTATCCAAATCGACGATAATTTGCTCATCATCGCCATCGCCTTCGCCAGTTCGGTTATCTCCGGTATGGACAATACTGCCATCCTTGCTTTTTAAATGACCGAAATAAACGGTATCGACCGCTTTATTTTGTTCATCGAATAAAATGCATGAAGCGTCTAAATCAATAGAATCGCCCCCGCCACCACCGAACATACCTAATAATCCACCGCCACCGGAAGATTTTTTCGCATCCCAACCTAAGCCCATCACAACTTTACTTAATGCACTTCCCGCTTCTTTCGAAAGGGAAATTTTTTGACCCTTTTGTAAACTGATACCCATAGCGCTCTCCGTAGAATTTATATCGACTTGCCGACCGGTTTCACTTCCCTTTTCTTTGGAAGTGAAACCATCCTGACCATTTAAACATTCACGCCAAACGAAGCCGCCAGAGGTCCTAATCCACCGGCGAAACCCTGACCAACCGCTTTAAATTTCCAGTCGCCGGCATTGCGGTAAATTTCACCGAAAATCATCGCAGTTTCAATCGAAGCATCTTCACTCAAATCATATCGGGCGATTTCAGCGCCACCTTCTTCATTCATCACTCGAATATAAGCGCCACTGACCTGACCGAAATTTTGTCGACGTGCCTCGGCTTCATGAATGGTGACCGCGAATACGACTTTCTCGACATCGGTCGGTACATTGACCAAATCGACTTTCAAGGTTTCATCATCGCCACTGCCTGCGCCAGTCGTGTTATCCCCAGCATGTTGTACCGAACCATTCGCGACGACTTTATTGTTATAAAAACAAAAATCTTCATCAGAACGGACTTTACCATCCACTTTGGTTAAAAATGCACTTGCGTCCAAATCAAAATTAGCACCATCGGTCGCTCTAGGATCCCAGCCTAAACCGACAATAATTTTCTTTAAACCCGGCGCTTCTTTACTTAAATTAACGTTACCGCCTTTTGTCAGTGATACTGCCATAATCATTTCCTCACATTATTTTATTTATGGATAAAAACCTTGTTACACATTAATGCCGTATTGCCGCGCCAATGCCCCCAAACCTCCGGCATACCCCTGGCCTACCGCTCTAAACTTCCATTCTGCACCATGACGATAAATTTCACCGAAAATCATCGCCGTTTCGACCGAGGCGTCTTCACTCAAATCATAACGCGCCACTTCCTGATTAGATTCCTTATTGACGATACGCACATAGGCTTTCGATACTTGCCCAAAATTCTGCTTACGCACATCTGCGTCATGAATGGTCACGGTAAACACCACACGCTGAATTTCCTGCGGCACCTTGTCGAGCAGAACGATCAATGCTTCATCATCACCGTCGCCGACTCCAGTTCGGTTATCGCCGGTATGCTCTACCGATCCACATCCGGATTTAGTTTGGTTATAAAAAATAAAATCCGCATCGGTTCTAACTTTACCATCCTCTTTCACCATAAATGCACTGGCATCCAGGTCAAAATCCGTCCCATCGGTCGGCCTTGCGTCCCATCCCAGACCCACCAAAATATTTTTAAGCGTAGGATCCGTTTTAGATAAACTGATATTGCCGCCTTTTGCTAACGAAATACTCATTATTCACACCTCCTAACGATCAAATTAAATATCAACTTTTTTGCGTAGCTTGTTTATAACGAACCGAAGAATATAAGGATAGACCAATAAATAAGGCACCGATTAACCCAGTGACCACTTCCGGAATACTCTGAAAAGTGCTGATTAACATAATCACTGCCAGCGCGCCAATCGCATAATGCGCGCCATGTTCTAAAAACACATATTCATCAAGTGTGCCCTTGCTAACGAGCAATATCGTCAAGGAACGCACAAACATTGCACCGATCCCCAAGCCTAACATTATCGTCACGATATCACGGGTAATCGCAAACGCTCCAATCACACCGTCAAACGAGAAAGAAGCGTCCAACAATTCAAGATATAAAAACGCCATCACCCCTCCGCGTTTCGCGGCATCGGCGAATACCTCGGTCTCGTCTTCATCCTGAAAGAATCGATCCAAACTGCTGACCAGACCGTAGAGAAAAATGCCCCAAATACCGCCCATCAACACATCATGTTGATGTTCAGGCAAAACGAAATGGTAAACCGTCAATAAAGTGGCCAACGATAAAGTAGTACTGATGGCATCGAGTTTACCCAAATCTTGAAGTTTTTCTTCGATTTTACCCAGCCAATAGACATCGCGTGTTTCGTCGAATAAAAACGAAAAGGCGACCAGCAACAAAAACACCCCGCCGAATGAAGCAATTAAGGTATGGGAATTATGCAAATGCTCAGCATACTGAAGCGGATTGTGCAGCGCCATTTGAGTCACATCGTTAAAGCTGATGCCGGTCGCAAATTTAACGATTGCTACCGGAAACACCAAACGCATACCGAATACTGCAACCACCATCCCCCAGGTCAAAAAGCGATGCTGCCACACTTGGGTCATTCGCTTTAAAACACTGGCATTAACCACCGCGTTATCAAAGGAAAGACTGACTTCGAGCAAACCCAAAATCAATACCAAAAAAACCGCTTCAAAGCCCTGCCAATAAAAAGCGATAGCGACTGCGATAGCCGTAAAAATGAACGATAATGTGAAATTTTGCATGTAAACCCCTGCAATGAAGCAATTGTTTTTCCGGAAGCGAGTTTTTTATCTGGAATGCTCGATCCGGTCGAATTGACCAGAAAACAGAACGAAAGTCTGCACTTACGCTTGTAATAATTGTTAAAAAGACTATCTTAACCCGGAGTCGTACCGGAACCCAATATTTTGATGGTACTAATAACTCACTCGATATGGACGCTCACACGCAAAATATCAAGTAGGTTTGAGTCAAGCTAGCTCAGCAAAATTTCCAATCCAGTCGTATTGTCATTTTGGACAGATTGGAAAGACCGTTCTTGCAGTAAATTTACAAAATCAAACAGTTTGGTATCCGCTAACTGAGATGGCGCAACGTTTTGCAAACTGGTAAAAATGGTTTCCAAACGTCCGGGGAATTGTTTATCCCAAACACATAACATGTCTTTCATTGCCTGACGTTGTAAATTTTCCTGAGAACCGCACAGATTACAGGGAATCACCGGGTATTGTTTAAATGCAGCAAAGCGCTGAATATCTTTTTCCCGGCAATAAGCCAAAGGCCGGATAATGATATTTTTCTTGTCGTCGCTGAGCAGTTTCGGCGGCATTGCTTTCAACTTACCGCCGTAAAAGATATTCAGGAAAAAGGTTTCGAGAATATCATCACGATGATGGCCCAAAGCAATTTTATTGACACCATTGGCTTCAGCAAAACCGTACAAGGTTCCACGCCGCAATCTCGAACAAAGGCCACAGGTGGTTTGCCCCTCTGGAATCACCCGCTTGACCACGCTATAGGTATCTTTTTCGATAATATGAAATGGAACACCGAGCGAGGTCAGATATTCGGGCAAAACATGTTCAGGAAAACCGGGTTGCTTTTGATCCAGATTGACCGCGATTAATTCGAAATTGACCTGAGCGCTTTTTTGCAAACTCATCAAGATGTCGAGCATCGTAAACGAATCTTTCCCCCCTGATAAACAGACCATGACCTTATCGCCTTCTTCGATCATGTTGTAGTCAGCAATCGCGTCACCGACATAATGACGCAAGCGCTTTTGCAATTTATTGAATTGAGTTCTGGATTTTTGAATGGAACTTTGCATACGTAAATTTAAGAAAAACGGAAAATTTCCGTATTAAAGAGGCTACTTCAAAAATTTAAGGTCGAGTGTAGCGCTCGACCTTAAACTTTACTTGATTGAATAGGCTGAGCATCGGATCGATACCCGAAGCCACTATTCTAAGAATATTAACCGTTGTACCGCTGAAAAATTAGCGTTGCATTCGTGCCTCCAAAGCCAAAACTGTTCGACATGATGGTATTGAGCTGCACATTATCCTCAAACTCACGCACAAACGGAATGCCGACAGCTTGTGGATCGAGATTGACGATATTGGCCGAGGCGCTCAAGAAATTCTCCTGCATCATCAACAATGAATAAATCGATTCATTAACGCCTGCAGCCCCAAGAGCATGGCCCGTCAAGGATTTAGTAGAGCTAACCCGTGGCACATCGGCACCTGCAAACACAGTTCGCAAGGCTTCTAGTTCTTTGGTATCGCCAACCGGCGTGCTCGTGCCGTGGGCATTGATATAATCGATTTTGCCCTGAACCGTCGCCATCGCTTGCTGCATACATCGAATTGCGCCTTCTCCCGAAGGTTGCACCATGTCGTAACCATCAGAGGTTGCACCATAGCCGACTAATTCCGCATAGATTTTAGCGCCACGCGCCAGAGCATGTTCGAGTTCTTCAACCACCAAAACGCCACCACCACCCGAAATCACAAAACCGTCACGGCTTTCATCGTAGGGTCTGGACGCCGTAGTGGGCGTATCATTATATTTTGAAGATAACGCACCCATCGCATCAAACAATACCGACATCGTCCAATGCACTTCTTCCCCGCCACCCGCAAACACAACATCCTGTTTACCCATTTGAATCAATTCCATTGCATGACCAATGCAATGCGCGCTAGTTGCACAGGCAGAACTGATCGAGTAATTCACACCCTTAATTTTAAAAGGAGTCGCAAGACAAGCGGTATTAGTACTCGACATTGTTCTGGGCACCATGTAAGGCCCCACTTTCTTAACACCCTTACTACGTAAGATATCGGCTGCTTCAACCAAATTCGATGTCGAAGGGCCACCTGAGCCCATCACTAAGCCGGTACGGTAATTGGAAACATCACTTTCTTCCAATCTTGAATCAACAATCGCTTGCTGCATGGCAACATAGTTAAATGCTGCGCCATCTCCCATAAAGCGTTTAATTTTACGATCGATAAGCGTATCAAGATCGATCTTAATCGGACCGTGAACATGGCTTCTGAAACCGAGTTCGGCATATTCGTCGGCATGCACAATACCTGATTTACCCTGTCTCAGAGACTCAACGACTTCATCCCGGTTGTTACCGATACTGGAAACTATCCCTAAACCCGTTATAACCACTCTTCTCATTGACTTAACCTCTAGAAGTCCTGTGTTGATGTAAATAAACCAACCCGTAAATCAGTTGCTTCATAAATCGGCTTACCATCGACTTCCATAGTTGCATCCGCGATACCCATCACCAATTTGCGCAATATCACGCGTTTTAAATTGATTCTGTAAGTGACCATCTTGGCCGTGGGTAATACTTGGCCTTTGAATTTGACCTCACCCACACCAAGCGCTCGACCTTTTCCAGGACCGCCCATCCAGCACAGGTAAAAACCAACGAGTTGCCACATCGCGTCAAGTCCAAGACAGCCCGGCATGACCGGATCCCCTTGAAAATGACAGTCAAAAAACCACAAGTCAGGCCTTATGTCCAGTTCAGCGATAATTTCGCCCTTACCATAAGCACCACCTTCATCAGAAATATGTACGATACGATCCATCATAAGCATATTGGGCAAAGGCAACTGTGCATTGTCTGGCCCATACAATTCACCTCGGCCGGATTTTAATAACTCTTCTCGGGCGAAGCTATGCTGTTTTACCATTGAATTTATACCTAAATTAATTAAATTATTCTTATAATTGTGAAGTAATAGCACAGATCGCCTGTTCTCAGTGCTCCGAAGCTCGCTCTATGCACTTTACCCATCACCGAGCATGACTGCGGAAATTAAGGTGGGTTGAGGACTTGTTCGGTAAACCGACTTGCTAACCGGCTTATACAAGAAGCAAATGTGTTTCTTACGCGCGCCATTATCTTACAGACACCGAAAAAAATCAGCTCAAATTTTATAAAGGTGGCACATCCGGCATGAAATCACGAATTCTAAAACTATTTTTCTGTAAACGTTGTTGATAAATAACTGCATAAGCCAAAACGGCCGATACATATTTGCGAGTTTCCTTAAACGGAATCATTTCAATCCAGATGTCTGCCGCGACAGGATCATGCTGAGGCAACCAAGCGTCAACTCGCTTAGGACCGGCATTATACCCTGCTGCCGCTAACGCATAATGCCCATCAAAGCGTCGAACCAACTTACTGAAATAATAGGTACCATATTTAATGTTGGTTTCAGGATCCAGCAAGCTTTCGGACGAGTCCCACGGTTCTTTGAGTTCACGAGCAATCTGCATCGCAGTCGTTGGCATCAGCTGCATCAAACCTTTAGCGCCTGCCGAAGAAGAAACTTGAGCGGCAAAAGCACTTTCTTGACGAATCAAGCCAAAAACCACCGCCGGATTCAGTGCATGTAAGTCGGCATGTTGCTGAACATAAGCTTCATATAAAATTGGAAAACGTAAATTCACATCATCCATATTTTCCGCTTTGACCACTGTAAACATGTCAATTGGTTGCCAGTGCCATTGCTGAGCAATTTTAGCGGCCACTAAAATGTGGGCTTTATCGAAACGTTTAATCAGAAACCACCACTGTGCTTCGGCGTCGCGGTCGCGATGAAAGTATCGAAATTCCTGAACGATTTTAAGTCCTTCGGAATTCAATAATTGATTGAGTTCGCTCTCCTGAACCACTACCGGATGATCCTCCAATTGATAGCCTAACTCTGCAAAGTCTGCAGCCAAAAAGCCGTAATAGTCACGCTTAGCCGCTAGGGGCCGGAAAATTTGTAGCGCCTGTTCTTTTTTATCCTGTGACCAGAGAGCTCGTGCTTGCCAATATTGCCACTTAGGTAGTGTTTGATCTTTGATGTCAAGATGCTCAACTGCTTGCTGAACATGCGCCCAATTCGATTCTTGTAGCGCCGATCTTAAGCCCCAGTCTTTAATTTCATCATCGACCAAAGTCACCTTCATCAAGCGTTCAAACGCTCCAGTGCCTTTATCTTTGGCCAATTGCAAGGCAAGATCATGAGCGACCGCCTGCCGATGTTCTTCATCGAGACTTAACTGCCCAATGTGATTATCCCAAAGCAAGCAGGCATAACTCGGATTTTTCCGAGCCAGTTGCTGTACCAAATCCGCGAAAATTAGGCCCTGATAAGCTGGCGGCTGACTGTTAAATTCCGGCGATTCAAACAAATTGGGGTTCGCGTGCGCTTTCAACCAAAATTTGGCGACCGACTGCTGCGGAACTGGCAACATTCCTTTCAAAAACTCAGCTAAACGCACTCGGTCATTCTGTAAAGCTCGATCAAAACGTTGCCAAATCAGCGCAGTAGAAAACTCCGCCGAGTTTTTGAATTCGGTTAAAATAAAATCGCACTGCGAAGGCAATTCCTCACCTCTTAGCCATAACTGTCTCGCCGTGGCTAATGCTTCGACCCGCCGCCCCGCCTGAAACTCGGCCTGTTGATGTAAACATTGTAAATCCAGGCTGTCGGAATTACGGTAATAGCGCTCAAAATCTTCCCAGCGCCCCTGCTGAGCCAGCAAAGGTAACCACTTGATGCGCAATTGATCGACAACGCGATTATCGGGAGACTGCTCAAGCACCTGTTGAATTTGTTCATCCTGATCAAGATGTTTTTTTAACCATTCCGCCTTGAGATAAGACGACAACGGATAATCCTTCAGTTCATCCAGCAGTGTCAAAAACTCAGCAGTATTATTCTGTCTGAGCAACTGTTCAGCGCGCAAAAAATCCAGGCGCTGCCGATCCAATTCCGCAGCCGAAACCCAAAAACTGACAACCCAAAACAACCCTATAAAACCAAGCCACCGCATTAAAATACTATCCTCATTAAGTTGATCATCCCTACGCTATTCCTAAACCTTACCCACACCGCTATAATGAAACATCACTCCACCATGTCCTAAACTTCTGTGCGAACCCGAAAATTCAAGTCGACGGCCAATGACTATACTTGGCGCTACATCTACCACATCGCCCTCAACCACAAAAAAGAACTTATCTTTGCCCACATTATCGCGATTCTAAGTACCCTTGCCAGCGTCCCGGTTCCTTTGTTAATGCCGTTATTAGTCGATGAAGTGCTGCTTAATAAACCCGGCATCAGCATTAAAACCATCAATTTGCTGACACCTCAAGACTGGCAGTCGCCGATGCTGTATATTGGAGTCGTATTAGTTGTCAGCTTGCTATTACGCATTATCAGCATCATCTTCGGCATCATGCAAACCAAACAGTTTTGCATAATTTCGAAAGATATCATTTTTCATATTCGTAGTCGCCAAATCAAGCACCTGCAGACGATTTCGATGTCCGAATATGAAACACTCGGCACCGGCACCGTGGTCACCAATCTGGTGACCGATCTCGATACCCTGGACAATTTCATCGGCTCCACAATCAGTAAATTGTTGATTGCGATTCTGACTGTCATCGGCACTGCCATCATACTCTTGTGGATGCACTGGCAACTGGGTGTATTTATTTTACTCCTTAATCCGCTGGTGATCTATTTTACGCGCAGTATCGGCAGTCGCGTCAAAACCCTCAAAAGTAAAGAAAATTCAGCCTATGAAATTTTCCAACAAGCATTGACCGAAACCCTGAGCGCAATCCATCAAATCCGCGCCAGCAACCGGGAAGCGCATTATTGCCAGCAATTGATCAATTCGGCGCTACAGGTTAAAAACCATGCCATTAACTATGCCTGGCAGAGCGATGCGGCCGGGCGCATCAGTTTCCTGATTTTTTTGTTCGGTTTTGATATTTTTAGAGCCTGCAGCATGATGATGGTGTTTTACTCTGACTTAAGCATCGGTGAGATGCTGGCAGTGTTCGGCTATTTATGGTTCATGATGGCGCCAGTGCAGGAAATTTTGAACATCCAGTATGCTTTTTTTTCGGCAAAAGCGGCGTTAATGCGCATCAATCAATTACAAGCCTTAGAACAAGAGCCCATCTATCCGCACCAGAAAAATCCGTTCAAGAAAACCAAAACTGTTGCGATTGATATTAAAAATCTTCATTTCAGCTATGGCGACGAACCGGTTTTGAATGGCATCAATCTGCATATCCGAGCAGGGGAAAAAGTTGCCCTGGTCGGTGCCAGTGGCGGCGGTAAATCGACCTTGATCCAAACCCTGATCGGTCTTTATCCGGCCAATAGCGGGATGATTTATTACAACGGCGTACCACTTGATCAAATCGGTCTGGACATTGTCCGTGAACATGTGTGCACAGTCCTGCAGCATCCGATTCTATTCAATGACACGGTACGCGCTAATTTGACGCTCGGACGCGACATTGACGATGCCTCTTTGTGGCAAGCGCTGCAAACCGCGCAATTAAAAGACATCATCGCCCATCTGCAAACCGGCCTCGATACCATCGTCGGTCGCCAAGGTATGCGTTTATCAGGCGGCCAGCGCCAACGCATGGCAATCGCACGCATGATCGTCCAAAATCCAAGCGTTGTGATTCTCGACGAAGCAACTTCAGCGCTCGATGCCGAAACTGAATACCATTTACACAACGCCCTGTCTGAATTTCTCAACGGTCGCACCACAATCATCATCGCTCATCGCCTAAGCGCCGTAAAACAGGCCGATCATGTATACGTTTTCGAAGAAGGTCGAATCTGCGAACAAGGCAAGCACACTACGTTAATTCAGCAAAACGGTCTGTATGCAAAACTTTATGGAGAGTATCAATAAACAGTGTTATTGTTTTGTTAACCTTACCGATGCAAATCATCTTCCGAAGAAATTCAATGTCAAGCCACTACGATTTACACTGTCATTCAACTGCCTCAGACGGCAATTTGTCGCCAACACAACTCATTTCCCGCGCGCATCAACAAGGCGTCACCCATCTGGCACTCACCGATCACGATACCACTCAAGGTCTTGCAGAAGCAGCGATTGCTGCAGCCGAATTCAAGCTGAATTTAATTCCGGGCATTGAAATTTCAACCACTTGGCATAGTCATTCGCTACATATCGTCGGTCTGAATTTTAATCCGCTCGATTCAGGACTTCAGGCAGGCATTAAAAATTTACAAAACACCCGCGTTGAACGCGCCCAAAAAATCGCCGAAAAATTAGCCAAAAAACACATCCCCGATGCCTATGCTGCCGTTTGTAAAGCCGCAGCGTCCGGGATGATTACCCGTAGCCATTTCGCGGATTTTTTATTAAAACAGCATCACGTCGACACCCAACAGGAAGCTTTTGATCGCTACTTGGGCCAAGGTAAACCGGCCTATGTTTCAACCCACTGGGCGAGTCTCGAAGAGGCTATTGGATGGATCACTCAAGCCGGTGGCGTTGCTGTTCTGGCGCACCCGATGCGCTATAAACTAAGCGCCAATTGGATGAATCGACTGCTAAGCCATTTCAAGGAAGTAGGCGGCATGGCCGTTGAAATTGTGACAGGCCGCAGTTCAGTGGATGAAATCAAGCAACTCGAACTATACCTAAAACGCTATGAATTGCATGGCTCGGTCGGTTCCGATTTTCATAGCTCCACCAATCAATGGGTTGAGTTGGGACGCTTAAAATCAATACCTGAGCGTATCAAACCCGTTTGGGAATTATTTTCGGCTTAAGCCATCAAAATTGAGAACGCCTTCCTTGAATGAATTTTTCAACGCCATTCCGCCATTACTAATCCACTTCGTGGTCACTCTCGCGTTTTCCTTTGTAGTCGGACTCGAATTTCGTCGCTACCAGCACACCAATAATTATCGGTTTCATTTCGGCAGCACACGCACCGTCGTATTGGTCGGCTTATTGGGTTTGATTCTCTACAATCTTGATCCTACTCGTCTGTTGTTTGTCATCGGCCTAGTTTCGTTAAGCAGCTTCCTGATGATTTATTACTGGCATTTGGCCACTGAAAAACTTTTCTCATTGTTCAGTGCGCTGCTGACCTTGCTGATTTATCTGATCGGACCGATTGCCACCGACTTTCCGAACTGGTTTTTAGTGTTGTTCATCGTGGTCCTGATTTTGATTTTGAGTGAGAAACCGTTAATTCATCGAATTTCCGACCAACTCGCCAACGAGGAAATGGTCACGCTCGCCAAATTTTTGATTATATCAGGCGTCGTGCTCCCGCTCCTACCCGATCAACCGATTGCCGCGATGCTCCCGGTCACCTATTACAAAGTCTGGTTTGCGGTCATTATCGTCTCGGGTTTTTCCTACTTAAGCTATCTTTGTAACAGTTACTTCTTTAAGAGTCGCAGCCTCTTAATTACCGGATTCTTAAGCGGCCTGTATTCAAGTACCGTTGCGACGATCGTGATCAGCCGACGCGCAAAAAACCTAAGCTACCCAACTCGCCATGTCTCCGCCGCCTTGATAATCGCCACGATAATGATGTATCTGCGGCTCTTATGCATTATTTATTTGTTCGACTCGGGCGCAGGCAACATCCTGCTCGTTCCATTTCTGGGCATTATTTTATTATCCTTGATCGTCGTCCTTATTCTGCTGCATTTTCAAAATCATAGCTCTGAATTACACCCGACTGAAAACATCCAGCATCCGTTGGAACTGTCGACCGCAATACTCTTTGCGGCACTGTTTGTTCTCTTTACTTTTTTGACGCAATGGGTCATCAACCAACACGGCAGCCATGGTTTAAATTTTCTGGCGATAATCGTCGGCTTTACCGATATCGACCCCTTTATCCTGTCGCTCCTGAGTGGAAAATTTCATGTCAATGACGCAACAATTGTTTCGGCAGTGATTTTGGCGACAGGCAGCAATAATCTGCTCAAAGCAACCTATGCCCTGGCGCTGGCAAGAAACCGCTCAGTTTATTTGGCCGCAATCTGGTTGAGTTTATTGTTTTTGGTATCTATTATTTATGCTTACCAGTTGGGATAGCATTTACACATACACCAAACTACTGCAATTCTATACAGAAATACTTATCGCCCCTAGTGATAAAATAACACCTTCTGAAATCAAATTTTAAGGAGCGCCGATCATGGCTTTAGTATCATTGCGACAACTCTTGGATTATGCGGCGGAACATCAGTTTGCCGTTCCTGCTTTCAATGTGAGCAATATGGAGCAAGTCCAAGCGATTATGCAAGCCGCCGACGTCTCCGATAGTCCGGTCATTATGCAAGGATCGGCCGGGGCTAATAACTATGCAGGCGAGGTATTTTTGCGCCATTTGATTCTGGCTGCAGTTGAACGTTATCCGCATATTCCACTGGTCATGCATAGAGATCACGGGCCAACACCGGATATTTGCGCTCAAGCGATTCAATCAGGCTTCAGTTCGGTAATGATGGATGGCTCTTTGCTTGATGATATGAAAACCCCGGCTTCATTTGAATATAACGTGACGGCTACCCGAACCGTGGTCCAGATGGCGCATGCCTGCGGCGTATCGGTTGAGGGGGAAATCGGTTGTTTGGGTGCCTTGGAAGCCACACAAGATGGTACACCAGTTGATCACGGCCGGTTGTTAACCGATCCCGATGAAGCGGTTGAGTTTGTCAAACAAACTCAGATCGATGCTTTAGCGGTTGCGATTGGCACGAGTCACGGTGCTTATAAATTCAGCAAACCACCAACCGGAGAAGTACTGGTGATTAGCCGCTTACAAGCTTTGCAACAACGCTTACCTAATATGCACTTCGTCATGCATGGTTCCAGTTCAGTGCCACAAGAATGGCTAAAAATAATTAACGATTATGGTGGAGAGATTCCCCAAACCTATGGTGTACCAGTGGCTGAAATTGTGGAAGGCATTAAATATGGCGTTCGCAAGGTGAATATCGATACTGACTTACGCATGGCTTCTACGGGGGCGATCCGTCGTTTTGTCGCACAGCGTGAAAATGCTTCCGAGTTAGACGCCCGCAAGATTTATAAAGCAGCAAGAGATGCCATGCAAACACTGTGTCAGGAACGTTATGAAGCCTTTGGTTCTGCCGGACACGCCAGTAAAATTAAAGCGATCCCATTGAATGAAATGGCTAGACGTTATCGTTTACGATAAAGAAACAAATCTGCTATTCGATAGATAATCTACCTAAATTAAATTTAACGCCTTAACAGTTCCAAGGTTTTAAGATCTCGCTCGCCATGAAAATATTTGTCAAGCAATCTACCAAATAATGGCTGTGCATTCGGCAATGCAGCAAACAGAGTCATGGAAGACATAAATTTGAGATTGTCAGGGTAACCGAAAATATCGGCGATAGAATACCCTTGTGACACATCGACAATATTCGCACATTCGACCAATCTTGCTCCCAAAAGCGGATGGTTCAAATAATGCTGAGCCTCCTCAAGATTCTTGAGGGCAAAATGTTTTGAAATAGGACTAAAACCTAAACCGTCCAATTGTGGAAAAATAAACCACATCCAG
Source organism: Methylococcaceae bacterium (assembly GCA_947505105.1). Lineage (GTDB taxonomy): Bacteria > Pseudomonadota > Gammaproteobacteria > Methylococcales > Methylomonadaceae > SXIZ01. The sequence continues at coordinate 39,239 of CANNKG010000003.1, forward strand.
TGGGTTCGTTTGCGTCCGCTCCGCAACTCGGTCAATACCGTTGCATAAACATCTTCCTGGGAACGGATAAAACGCCCTAAATCGAAAGGATCATTGGAAGAGAGATGATTACTGCTATGGATCATGTTCAAATACCTATCGCGTTAAGTGATTGAGTTTAAAAACCCTTCGCATTGGATGCTATAGAATAGTAACTACTCGCCCCTCAAATTTTTGTGAGTGTAGCTGCTTGATTATAAAGAGTGCGAGTAGATACCTAGAAATAGAGTGTTCAATAATAGCGTATTCCAGCAAGTAAAAAACCTTCTTGTATCATCACTTCAATCTGTTGCATGATACGAATATTCAATAATTTGATTTAAATAACAGGTATTCTTATGGGTATTTTTCGATTGATGCTGTTAGCATTGTCATTTAATAGCTTTGCTGCTGATTACACCTTCGAACAGATCAGTGCAATTCATCCCAAGTTTATCCAATTCACAGGCCTAAATAATAAAACCTGGTCTAACCATGTCCTCGAGTGGTGGTATAACCCTCGAAATCAACCGTTAACCACTGAACAGAGTATCGAAGCGATTTCCCAGGCGACCCTGGCTTGGCAAAATATCAGTGGCATTACCTTCGTTTACCGGGGCATTACCAATCAGGCATTGTCCAACCAACGCGATGATAAATTCGTGATCGGCTGGCTGGATTCAGCAACATTCCTGAGTCGTTTTGGGGATTATTCAGGTTATACCCATGTCTGGTGGTTCAACGACATCGTCGATGGCGAACTCAGTTTAAATGAAGCCGATACTGCAATCAGTAGTTCGGTCAGTGAGCTTCAAGGTTTGGTGACCCATGAACTGGGTCACGCGCTCGGTCTCGATCACTCGGATGATCCGGATTCAATCATGTATACCCCTTACCATAGTTATGCTTATCAGAGGATTTTACGCACCGATGACGTCAATGCCGCTCGTCATTTATATCCGTGTTCTGGCTGTGGCGATTGGTTCAGAATCATGAACTATGCAGAATCCGCCTATGCTGATCTCTTTAATTCAGCCAATCAACAAACAATTACCTTAGCACCCTGGGTTGCCAGATTCTATCCTGATAGCGCTACTTACCTCGGTTACAACACTAACGACAGTCATTTCTATATTCTGACTCAGGGCATTCAACCTGCCCTACCTCAGCAATTACCCGGTACGCTGGCCGAATATCTGGATCTAGCAATTCAGAATGGTTTTTAATGTGGGGCAAACTGAAAATTTATTTATTGCGTTTCCAACGTTCTGCCACATAGCTCAATGCTTCTTGAATATTTAAGTCCCGCGTAGCGCCGCCGGTACGAACGAAAAATTTAGGGGTGTTGTTTTGTTCCAGAAAAACCGGTCGTGTAGATGGGGAAACAATCAGACGACAGACTTCTTTTTGATCAATCACATGAAATAATACGTGAACATTGGGACAGAGATCTGCGCCCAAATTGCTCGAAATAGCCGTCATCAACGCCTGTTCAAAGCCATCCTGATCCATTTTTTTAAGGGTTTGGTAATCTTTTTCAAGCCCGATGATTTCACCATTATCCGCGACCCCAATCAGCAAGGTTCCGCCGATATGACTGTTCAAAAATCCCGCCAGCGTCTTCAGCACCACAACTTCAAGCGCTCGATTAATTCTTGATTCGGCGAGATCCCAGCGCAATGAGGATTTGAATTCAAGGTAAGGCCCTTCGCCCTGTCGAATGATTGAGGCCAAATCCTTATTGAGCTCATTTTTTAGGTGATCGATATGCACCATCCGTTTATGCGCAAATTTATAAAGCATTAACGATAGAAGGCCAATCATTGCGCCAATCTCGGCATAGAAAATGATCAGCATCAGGTTGTTATGCGAAATACTGCCCGTCAACATCGCCCTAACCTGCGCAAATACGTACTCCAAGGATGAAAGCGGATCGGCAGATTGTTCCCGGGCATTAATGTAATCATAGCTTGGCGCTAGAACAAAAACGCCCATGACCGCACCGGTAATAATGGCAATCAGATACAATTTAACCTGTTGCCGCCAGATCAACATGATCAATAAAAAAAATCTTTTCATGATGCTTTTGATTCCTTCCGCTTGAACGAAACGTTATGATCCATCTTTCTTGAATTCGCCTTCCAGGACATCTCGTTCTGCTTGTCTAGCACCACTAAAGGGACTGCCAGGCTGAATAACTGAAAATAGATGATGTTCCAATACATACTGAGCAATAGTGTGACGCAATTTGGGAACCAGACAAATAAAACCCAACATATCGGTAAAAAAGCCAGGTGTTATCAGCAGTAAACCGCCAGCAAGTATTAAAACTCCTTCAGTCAACTCATAAGCGGGAATGATACCCTGCGCAAGGTTATTATTAAGCCGTTGCCAAGTCGCAAAACCTTGCTGTCTAACCAAATTAGCCCCCACGACGGCAGTGCTTACGACTAATAAAATCGTCGGAATAGCACCAATGATGCTGCCAACTTCCAGGAGTAAAAATATTTCCAGAAATGGAATGATCAAAATTAATGCTATCAAGGTTTTTTGAATTGTTTTCATTTGCAATCCTATCAATTAAACTTAAATGCCTGTATTTATGAGGCACATCCAATTTTTTATCGAGATTCAGTATGACGTCCTACCAAATCATTTTTTGCACTTGTCCGGATCAGACCACGAGTGAAGCCATTGCACACTTGCTAGTTGAACAGCAATTAGCCGCCTGCGTTAATATTTTGCCCGGCTTGACTTCAATTTATCGCTGGCAAGATCAGCTTGAAACAGCAGAAGAACATTTATTGATAATTAAATCAACTCAGGATCAATATCCAGCTATCGAGCAATCCATCACTTTACGTCACCCCTATGAGATGCCCGAAATTATTGCATTACCGATTGGCCAAGGCTTACCTGCCTATCTCGAGTGGATTCAACGCGCCGTCGTTTAAGCCGCAATTAATTTAAAAAATGCCTGTTCGCTGATAATATCGCGATTATTTTCAACGCGATCCAGATACACCAAGCCATTCAGATGATCATACTCATGCTGAAATACCCGCGCCACGAAACCTGCTAAAGTAACTTCCTTGCGTTCTCCTTCGAGGCTGTAATAAACCACGCGTATTGAAGGATAACGGGGCACCAAAGCCCGTATTCCCGGAATACTCAGACAACCTTCCCAATCTTTTTCCAACACAGTATCCGTCGGTGTATATTCCGGATTAATCATTACGGTCGGCGCCATTTCAGGGGCATAAGGATAACGTTTAGTCGGCCTTGAAGCGACGATAATCAGCCGTGTCGATTCAAAAATTTGCGGTGCAGCCAAGCCTACGCCACTGGAATTTTCCAGCGTTAAAAGCATCTCTTGCGCCAACTGCTGCACAGTCTCTGCGGCAATATTGTCAATCACCGGAGCAATTTCCCGCAGGATTGATTCACCTAACTGTGCTATTGGTCTTGATTGAATTTCCATAGTTTCACCACCTATTTCTCCAGTTCATCAATGCCTTGATTGGCTAATTGATCGGCCATTTCATTGCCAAGATCACCCGAATGCCCTTTCACCCATTGCCAATCAATGGTATGCCGTCCACATGCCGTATCGAGACGACGCCACAAATCCTCATTTTTGACCGGTTGTTTTGAAGCGGTTTTCCAGCCACGCCGTTTCCAATTAGGTAACCATTCCGTAATTCCTTGCAATACATATTTGGAATCGGTATGCAGAATGACTGCGCATGGACGGGTGAGCACTTCCAAGGCTTGAATGGCGGCCATCAACTCCATTCTATTGTTGGTAGTATCCAGATCTCCACCATAGAGCTGTTTTTGAACATCGCCGTAACGCAATAACACCCCCCAGCCGCCCTTGCCGGGATTGCCTCGACACGCACCATCGGTATAAATGATGACCGGATTATCCATGTTCCTGCACCTGCTGTTGTGACGTTTCAAGGTTATCCGCCATTGCCAGACGAGCGCGCCCGACCATGACTGGCGTCAGTGGAATAAGGGTATAACGTCGCTTGACCGCTTTTATAGCATAAGCCATTGCAAGTAAAGGATTTTTACTGACAGCAAACTTTTTATCGACAGCATCAATCTGATTAACATTGAATTCTGAACTCAATTTAACCTGAAAATTAAGTAGTTTTAACCAGTCCAAGACTCTTGATCGACTGATAAAATGCGCGCGCCAAGAATCGGACCATTTTTTATCCCATAGAAATTGATAACGCAACCAAAGATTCCATGGATTAAAGTTGATAATAATTAATTCACCTTCAGGCTTAAGAATGCGCTCAACCTCGCGCATGGTCTGGAAGCGCTGTGCATCAAATTCCAGGATATGCGGCAGAATCACTAAATCGACACTCCCGGTCTGAATAGGTAGAGCGTATGCTTTCGCTCTAATTTTTAATGCTTCAGGTGATCCGAGCGTTTTGTCATCCAAGATGATAAATTTTTCGTACAACGAGCAATCAATAAAGCTATCTTCCCAGTTTAAACCGCCAATCTGGACGATCACTTGCCGACAACTCACCTGAATCGCGCGCTCTAAATATTCGGCTTCCAACTGCTGGAGTACGCTACCTCTGGGCGTTTCGTACCATGCAAATAAAAAATTGCGCTTCATAAATTAAACTCAAACAAGATATGGTGATGATTTCCAATGAAAACAAGCTATAATCTTTCAATTCCTAACAACAATAATTGATTTCTGCCGATGATTAAGAATAATTTTAACAGGTCAGTGAAGTTTTTATTTTTTTTGATGGTAGTCATGTTCATTAGCGGATGTGCAGAACAATCCCCAAAATCATTCGCATTTAACGATTCGTCCCCCGGACATCAATTCCCCCCCCGTTCACCAAACCAGAATAACAATAAAAAGGGGTGGTCCAGATTCAAATCTCTTCAGAAAAAGAATTTTAGTGAGCAAGATCTGATCTGGGATCGCTTGCTTTCGCTTTATGCGTTACCGGAAGTTGATCACCCTCGAGTCGAACGCGAATTAAACTGGTACCTAGATCACCCGGATTATATTGCCAGAGTTCAGCAGCGCGCAGAGCCTTATTTGTATCAAATCCTGAATGAAATCGAGGAAAAAAATATTCCCGGCGAAATGGCATTGTTGCCCATCGTCGAAAGCGCCTTCCGTCCTGAAGCCGTTTCAAGCGCTTCTGCGGCGGGCTTATGGCAATTTATGCCGGCTACCGGACAATTATTTGGTTTAGAACAAAACTCTTGGTATGACGGTCGTAGAGACATTTATAAATCAACTCAAGCTGCCGCAAGTTATTTGAAAGATCTTAGCGAAACTTTCAACGGTGACTGGTTGTTAGCATTAGCCTCTTATAACTACGGCAAAGGCAATGTCCAAAAAGCGATTGATAAAAATTATCTGAGTGGAGAGCCGACCGACTACTGGTCTTTGCATAACCTCCCTCAAGAAACAATGGCCTATGTGCCTAAATTACTTGCCATCGCCAAATTATTCGCCCATGCCGACGAATATAATATCCAGTTACATCCAATTCGTAACAAACCGGTTTTCGAAGTCGTTGACCTTGATTCGCCATTGAATCTATATCAAGCCGCTGCAATGGCGAACACCAACAGTGAACATTTTTTGAAGCTCAATTCAGGTTATAAAAATGGCGTGACCCCACCAGATGGTCCCAATCATTTATTGATTCCAATCGCACAAGTCGATAGCTTCAGAAAAAAATTCGATCAGATTTCAGACGAACAAAAAGAATTATTTACCCAGGAACTTCGTAACGAACAAGCAAAAGTACTTGCCGCCAAAAAAGCTCAGGAAGCTGAAAAATTACGTAAAGCTGAAGAGGAACGTCTGGCTTTGATTAGAGCTCAAGAAGAAAAACTGGCGCGTCAAAAACATGGCAAACATGATAAACACAAAGGTGACGACAAACTCTTGGCTTTGAAATCGGATGATAAAAATAGCCATTCCAAAAACGCTAAAAAAGGTATTGAGCCTGCTCAAGAGAATTTTTATACCGTCAAAAAGAGCGACACCATTTACCAAATTGCTCGCTCGTTCTCGGTTAATCCTAAAGACTTAGCGAGCTGGAATAATCTCCAATTAAACAAGCCATTAAAATCTGGCCAAAAACTTTCAATCAAAAGCAAACCACAAATGGTGGCTTCTGCGGCTAACAATAATCCATTCCAGAAAGTCTACTACGTCGTGAAAAAAGGTGATTCGCTGATCGGAATTGCGAAACGCTTTAATGTATCCATTCCGGATATCAAAAAATGGAATGCCGATAAAATGAATAAAAACATCGAAACCGGTATGAAATTAAAAGTAATCGTCGACGCAGCCCACTCGACAACCTAAATCTCGCAATTCATAGCATGAAAAACCATGAAGTTGCTTATTGCAACTTCATGGTTTCTGATTGACCTGTATCGTTGATACGCCCTCCTCTAGAGTCGATAAATTTCTACCAAGTATTCCCACTATATCAATTAGCCCATACTTAATCAGACAATAATGTCATGACAAATTGACAAAAATGACAGCTTGTCATACAAATCATGCAGATATATTTGGTAGCCTGGAAGATATATTAAAAGCAAATTCCCATAATTATATTTAAAACAAAAAGATACAATTAACACTTTAAATTAATACCAGCCGACCGAACTAATAATCAGCGTAAATAAACTTGGCACTGTTAATGCTTGGATTAAATAAACTATTATTAATCTCGGAGCTTAGTCATGAACACTTTCACAAATACCCCGATATCATCTATCAATATAGCTGAGTTTATTGACATTTTAAGCGACGAATTTACTGGTATTAAAGGTTTTGGCGTCTATGCGTTTCTATCTTTCAGAGATATTGAAAATTTATATTCGATATTTTTGGTAAACAAAATGCCGGCAAGAGCTTTCAGCCGGACGTTTGTCAAAAATTATTAAAAATAACGAAATTGTCACGCAAGCTTTAAGCAGAGATACGACTTTATATTTCCGTGAATATTAAAATCACAGTAGAATGCTGCGCTTAAAGCATCTAAATTGTGACGCGTTTCAAAGATACTATTTAGATCAATCTTAATATTTAGCTGGGTATTTAATTTTGGTTATAGGTCATCCACAAAAATCACTGGTTTTATATGGCTGGCTGTCGATTGGTGCCGCCGTAGCGACAATTATCCTTAAAAGTTACGCCTACTGGCTAACTGATTCGGTGGGATTACTCTCTGATGCTCTGGAATCTTTAATCAATCTCGTGGCAGCCATTATTGTCGTGATCGCACTCAATATTGCAGCACTCCCACCAGACGACAATCATGCTTATGGACATGAAAAAATTGAATATTTCTCAAGCGGTGCTGAAGGAATCATGATTTTATTAGCAGCCTTTAGCATTGGATTTACCGCTTGGGATCGGCTCTGGCATCCATTGGAGTTACAACGCATTGATATAGGTGCGGCCATTTCTGCCTTAGCGTCGATAATTAATCTAATTGTGGCGCGAATTCTACTGGCTGCGGGCAAAAAACATCAATCGATCACCCTGGAAGCTGACGGCAGACACTTGATGACCGATGTATGGACAACCTGCGGAATTATTTTTGGCATTATTCTAATCAGCCTGGGTAATCGTTTTGAGATAACATTGACTCTGGCTCATCAGTTAGGTTTGCCAAACTGGGAGATTCTGGACCCTATCATTGCCATGCTGGTTGCGTTACAGATCATTTGGTCAGGCCTGCAATTAATCAAGAGGACGGTTTCAGGCTTAATGGATACCGCATTACCCAGCCAGGAACGCAGTCAAATCGTCACGATTTTAGAAGAATTTGTCGAAAGCGATGGAATTGCCTACCATGAATTAAGAACCCGTTATGCCGGTTCAAGAAAATTCATGGCAGTGCATGTTTTAGTCCCTGGAACATGGACTGTTCAACAGGGACATGACTTGGTTGATCAAATAGAGCTCAAAATCCTATCCAATCTGAACAAAATAGATATCGACATCCATCTGGAACCCATTGAAGACAAACTCTCCTGGCAACATCGCTAAGACTATCGTCGATTAACCTTATTAATTCATTGGCTAGTTTTCAATAATATTCCCTAATGACACTTTTAATAAATTGCTGTTCAGACTGATTTTGAGTCTGATATTGATTAAACAAGCGTAAGATTGAATTAGACGTGAGGTAGGCACCTGCACCGTAACCTTTTACTGATAAAAATCCCTGATTCAAAGCATCTATAAAATTTATGCGCTGGGTGTTAATTGAAATTTGTTGCTCCATGATGCTCTCCTCTACTGTGTTGCTTTACAGCGTAAATTATCCAGTCAACTAGTGTATAGACAAGCCGTAAATAAATAAAGTTTTAACGAGATCAATAAAAAATTAAATTCCATCTAAGTCATCATCCACTTTATCGTGCTTGATATGATGTTTCATGTGAACTTCCTTGATTACCAAATTACAGAAAAAACCCACCACTAAAAGTCCGGCCATAATGTACATGGTCAAGGTATAGGCTTCAGCTTTTGGAACGCCTTGAGCAATCTGGCTTTCACGTAAATAATTGACCAGAACCGGACCTGCCACGCCCGCCGTCGACCATGCGGTCAGCAATCTGCCGTGAATCGCACCGACATATCTCGTTCCAAAAATATCGGCAAGATAAGCCGGAATGGTTGCGAAGCCCCCGCCATACATACTCATAATGATGGCATAACACCCGACAAACAGCGGGATATTATGCATTTTCCCCATGGAGGGTACAGCGGAATACAGTAAGCACCCTAGCAAGAAAAAAGTGAAATAAACGTTTTTCCGACCCAGATAATCTGAAATGGTCGACCAAAAAAATCGTCCACCCATGTTAAAAAAGCTCAACAAGCCGACAAAAGCCGCTGCTTTTTCCGGTGTAAAGTAATCTTTAAACATTTCCTGGCTCATCGCAGAAGCCTGTCCCAATACACCAATCCCTGCCGTTACGTTCAAACATAACACGAACCATAAAAAATAGAATTGTGGCGTTTTTAAGGCTTGATCAACATGGACATGCTGTTTGGTAATCAGTGCCTGAGATCGTTTCGGAGCCTTATAATGCTCAGGAGCCCAGTCTTGAGGCGGTAAACGAATGCTGAAAGCCCCAATTAACATCATTACCAGATAGATACTGCCCATCGTAACGAATGTTTCAGCCACACCTACCGAAAGCCCCGTCGCATAATGCTTCATCAACATAACACTTAGAGGTGCACCAATCATCGCGCCACCGCCAAAACCCATAATGGCAAGCCCGGTAGCCATCCCGCGACGATCAGGAAACCATTTAATCAGAGTAGATACGGGAGAAACGTAGCCCAACCCCAGCCCAATACCGCCTAAAACCCCATAACCCAAGTATAACAACCAAATTTGATGTAACGACACGCCAAGCGCAGAAATAAAAAACCCACAACTAAAGCAAATTGCGGCGCAAAACATGGTCACTCGAGGCCCGACTTTTTCGAGCCATTTACCCGCAAAAGCTGCCGATAGCCCCAAAAAGACAATAGCTAAACTGAAAATCCAACCCAATTCGGTAAGCTTCCAGTCTTCAGGTAATGAATTAGTGATACCCAAGACTTTGGTCAACGGTAAATTGAACACACTGAAGGCATATACCTGTCCGATACACAGATGAACCGCCAAAGCCGCAGGCGCGACCAACCAGCGATTAAATCCCGGTTTAGCAATAATTCTTTCTTTTGCTAACCAAGTTAGCGATTGATTAGTAGACATAATTTAAGATTTCCCGACTAAATTTTTATTATTGTAATAACCCAGCATTTATGGGTATGGCACATAGAAAAACTTGTAAATTTTCTCGGGAATTACGATAAAACACAAGCAATGTCGATTGTTTTATCAACTTGTTCAGTCTTGGTTTAGGAAAGTTCAGCATAATAAGCCTCATGAGCGCATTTTTGAGATCCGAATCAAATTTTCTTTACCAGTTGAACCATTTGAATTATTAGCACTCTAATCAATTGAGTGCTAAAATTGCGCCAAATTATTAATTCTTCTTTATGAGGGTGACTATGACTACAGAGTTGGCTTTACCTATAAATCTTTCTATTGGAACATTTGACGCCTATCTAAATGCCGTAAATCAAATGTCAAGATTGACTGTAGAGGAAGAAACCGAGCTTGCAATACGTTTCAGAGAGGACGGCGATTTAAGTGCCGCGCGCGAATTGGTATTATCTAATCTGCGTTTTGTGGTTTATGTTGCGCGTGGCTATAGCGGTTATGGCTTGCCACTGCCTGATATCATCCAAGAAGGCAATGTCGGCTTAATGAAAGCGGTGAAACGTTTCGACCCCAGTATGGGCGTTCGGCTAGTTTCCTTTGCCGTTCATTGGATCAAAGCGGAAATTCATGAGTATGTGATTAAAAACTGGCGTATTGTTAAAATTGCGACCACCAAGGCGCAACGTAAATTATTTTTTAATTTGCGTAAATCCAAAAAATCGCTGGGTTCTTTATCGAAAGCCGAAGCGTCTACTATTGCAAATGACCTAGGCGTTGACCTTAAAAATGTCTATGAAATGGAACAGCGCTTAAGCAGCCAAGATATGGCATTTGACATGTCAGATGATGATGGTGCCGATGATCAATTCAGTGCACCGGTCAATTACCTACAAGCTCATGCTGCCGACCCTGCCGATATTCTTGAAAATGCCGATTGGGAAGGACATGAACAAGATCGATTGAGTAATGCTCTGGCAGAACTTGATCCACGCAGTCTGGATATTTTATCCAGTCGCTGGCTAAGTGAAGAAAAGGCAACCCTGCATGAGCTGGCAGAACGCCATAAAGTATCGGCTGAGCGTATCAGACAGCTCGAAGCCAATGCACTAAAAAAATTAAAGTCCGCAGTCCTGTTGGCTGCTTAAGGTTTAATTAACGAAGCAACCGACTCACAAATAAAGCTTAACGAATAATTCGTTAAGCTTTTTTTTGTGGAAGTTATGGCGAAAAATTGTTTCAAACAATCCTTGCCAAGTCATTTGCATAGATAAGTCATGCTATGATAGCCCCATTCCAACTGAACAAACCACCCTGCTTGCCTGAATCACAAATTTTCGGCATTGAATACTTGAAGCTTTTTTTTTGTCACTTATACTTTAGATCATTAAAGTAAAAATGCTTATTACAGATACATTTTTATTTTAGAAATTTCATTCTACGAGTATGAAGTTTTTCCCTTATTAATGAGGTGGATAGAAATTTTTAGTTAGTCTAACCCTTAAGATTCAGGAATTTACCCGAACAACTAAAACTTCTTTATCGCTCCTCCACTCTTAACCTTCCTGGAGGAAAAATGCTAGGCTTTAGTTGCCACAGTTACCTTCCTTGATAAAGAAATTACCCTTCATAATTATTTGCATTAATTCGAGCGATTTTTCAATGAGAGCAAAAGCCGTTACAATTTTTACGTTAACCTTGCTAGTCATCATTAACTTTAGTATTTGGGGTTATATTAATCATCCCTTGAAAATGCAATCATGGAACAAAACCATGATGGGGGTTACCTATAACCCTTTACGCAAAAATCAGGATGAACAGGAACACCATATACCGACTGAAGCGGAAATCGATGAAGACATGGCGTTGTTGGCAGACAAGGTTTTTTCTGTCCGCACTTATAAAGCCACTGAAGGCGTTGAAAAAGTACCAGAGATTGCCGCGAAGTATAACCTGAACATGACGGTCGGCGCCTGGATCGGTAACGATATGGAACGTAACCGCCAAGAAATTGAAAGTCTAGTCAAAATAAGTCGCAGCGATAACCGTCGAATCTTACGTACCCTAGTCGGTAATGAGGTGTTACTACGGAACGATGTCCCCATTGCACAACTAATAGAATATATTCGGGAAGTTAGAAAGCGCACTTGGCGCCCGGTCAGTACCTCTGAAACTTGGGACCAGTGGCTTGCGCATCCAGAGTTGGTTGCCGAAGTTGATTTTATTTCGGTGCATATCCTGCCGTTTTGGGAAGGTTTTGCGGTCGATGATGCCGTCAATTATGTTTTTGATCGTTACTATGCCTTGCAAACGGCTTATCCCGGCAAAGAAATTGTGATCACCGAAGTAGGCTGGCCATCAGATGGTCAACCATTCAAACAAGCAACTGCCTCATTAGCGAATCAAGCAAAATTTTTACGTCAATTCTTAAATCGGGCCAGTGCCGAAAAAATTACCTATTACGTGATTGAAGCTTTTGATCAACCCTGGAAACGTTCTTTAGAGGGTTCTGCGGGAGCCTATTGGGGAATTTTCAACGCCGATCGTCAACCCAAAGTGCCACTGGAAGGCGATGTCATGGCGATGCCTCAGTGGCGCAACTGGGCATCCGGCGCGGCAGTCCTCAGTATCGTTTTGATGACGGTATTTCTATTCACTCGTCGACGCTTAAAATTACCGGGTAAACTGTTTTTCGGTATCGTCGCTAACTTAGCCGCTTCCATGCTGTTCTGGTCGATGTCGATTGGTGCGCAACAATATCAAACCACGCTGACCATCGTGATGTGGATAACCTTGCTGCTCATGCAAGTGATGGCCGCAATGATCTTATTGATAGAAAGCTTGGAAATCGCCGAAGTCGTCTGGCATCGAAAAACCGAACGAACCTTCATGCCCTTGACGCCCAGCTCGAGTTTTAAGTATCCGAAAGTTTCATTACACCTGCCGATCCACAATGAACCGCCGGCAATGGTGCGTAGAACCCTGGAAGCTTTAGCAAAAGTCGATTATCCAAATCTTGAAGTCTTGGTCATGGATAACAACACCAAAGATCCGGACGTCTGGATGCCAGTCAAGGAAGATTGCGAACGACTGGGGCCAATGTTTCGCTTCTTTCATCTTGAAAACTGGCCCGGCTTCAAAGCAGGTGCGATCAATCATGCGCTCGAACAAACCGCACCGGATGCCGAAATTATTGCCGTGATTGACAGCGACTACATACTGTCACCCGACTGGTTAAAGTGTATGGTGCCTTATTTCGATAATGAAAATGTCGGCTTTGTTCAATCTCCGCAAGATTATCGGGATCGCCACATCAGCACCTTTAAATCATTTTGTTATTGGGAATATGCCGGCTTCTTTAATATCGGCATGGTTCAACGAAATGAATACAACGCGATTATTCAACACGGCACCATGACTATGGTCAGAAAATCGGCCTTTGACAAGGTCGGTAATTGGGCTGAATGGTGTATTTGCGAAGACAGCGAATTGGGTCTGCGTTTGTATGAAGCGGGTTACGATTCGGTCTATGTCAAAGATTCGTTTGGACAAGGCCTAATGCCGGATACTATGTCAGGCTACATGACCCAGCGTTATCGGTGGGTCTATGGCGCAATGCAAATTATCAAAGGCCATTGGCGCAGCTTCCTGCCGACCAAAACCTCAACCCTCACCCCTGCCCAACGCTACTATTTTGTGGCGGGATGGTTACCATGGTTTTCTGACGCCCTCGCCCTGCTGTTTACCTCAATGAGTTTGTTGTTAACCGGCTTGATTGCTTTCGACCCAATTCATACCGAATTGCCGATTAACGCATTTTTATTGCCGACCATTGGTTTATTCAGCTTTAAAGTAATCCGCAGTTTATGGCTCTATCAAGTTCGCGTGCCATGCTCAATTGGGCAGTCGCTAGGCGCTTCTCTTTCAGGTTTGGCCTTGACGCACACCGTCGCTAAAGGCACGCTGCAAGGCTTATTTACCAAGGGCAAACCGTTTATGCGCACCCCAAAATATGAAAAACAAGGGCCATTTTTGGCAGGTTTAGCGATTATCTGGCAAGAAGTTTTATTATTGGTTTTATTAGGCTCCGGCATAGCGTTCATGTATTCACTCGAACATTTCAACAACTTGAGCGGCCATCTGTGGATAGCGGTTTTAGCGGTACAATCGGTACCTTATCTCGCTTCACTGTTAGTCTTATTGATCAGTATTGCCCCGCATTATCTATCTGGTAATACCAACGTGGATGGCGAAGAAAATATTCCTGATAGCCCTTAACTTTAACTAACAGAGTACTTATATTTTTTTTCAAGGTAGGAAAATTTATGACACAAAAGATTACTAAAGCAGTATTTCCGGTTGCCGGATTAGGAACCCGTTTTTTACCCGCGACCAAAGCCAGTCCCAAAGAAATGCTGCCGGTCGTAGACAAACCGCTGATTCAATATGCGGTTGAAGAAGCGGTTGCAGCAGGCATTGATACCATGGTGTTCATTACTGGACGCACCAAAAATTCAATTACCGACCATTTTGATAAAGCCTATGAACTGGAAACCGAACTCGAAGCGAAAGGCAAAGCTGAATTACTAAAACTTGCCCGTGATGTGGCCCCGTCCAATGTTTCGTTCGTGTTTATCCGTCAACCCCAAGCTTTAGGCCTAGGCCATGCGGTTCTATGTGCAAAACCGGTCGTCGGCGACGAACCTTTTGCGGTCATTCTGGCAGATGATTTAATTGAAGATTCAACCCGTGGCTGTATGGCTCAAATGGTTGAATTGTACGCCAAACAAAATTGCTCTATCCTGGCGGTTGAACGAGTTGCCCCCGAAGAAACCGACAAATACGGCATCGTGAAAACTGCCGATTTTACCGGCACTTTTGGTCGCGTAGAAGTTATCGTCGAAAAACCCAAACCCGATGTTGCCCCTTCTAATCTCGCCGTTGTGGGTCGTTACATACTGACGCCGGCAATCTTTAGTAAACTCGAAAAACTCGGCAAAGGTGCGGGTGGCGAAATTCAATTAACCGACGGCATTGCAGATTTAATGCATGATGAGCAAGTATTAGCTTACGAATTTGAAGGACGGCGCTTTGATTGCGGTTCAAAACTTGGTTTTTTAATTGCTACAGTAGAATATGGTTTGCTGCATGCGGAACTTAAAGATGATTTTCTGATTTACCTCAAAGACCTTGCCCGCCAGTATCAATAAATCTTTTACTTAGGATCTTACTAATACCTTATGAGAAATTGCTTTGTGTTTGACATGACAGTTTTGTGGGTTCGGTATTCTTTAATTCTTTTTTCGGTTCCTAAAAACAGTTATGTTAAACATTCAATTTATCGACACACCTGAGTTATTACATGCATTGTGTGAGCAGATAGCGACCGTTCCCTGGGTAGCACTCGATACCGAATTCTTAAGAGAAAAAACCTATTATCCAAAATTCTGTTTACTCCAGATTGCGACCCTGGATTGGGTCGCCTGTGTCGACCCAATTGCCTTAACGAACCTGGATGAACTATTGGAAGTTCTGTATCGGCCCACCCTATTAAAAGTCTTCCATTCGTGTCGGCAAGATCTTGAAATATTTTTCCAGCTCAAAGGTAGCGTACCTCAACCAATTTTCGATACCCAATTAGCGGCTCCATTAATGGGCTTTCAAGACAATACCGGTTACGCAATGCTGGTCTCCAGTTTTTTGAATATCAATCTGAATAAGGCCTATACGCGAACCGATTGGAGCGTCCGCCCATTAAGTGCCGAACAATTAAATTATGCCGCTGAAGATGTCATTTACCTGGGGCAGATCTATCAGAAAATGTCTAAAAAACTTACCGAATTGGGACGTTTAAACTGGTTAAAAGATGACTTTGAACATTTGGTTGATCCAGAGCTGTATCAATCCGATCCCGAAAACGCTTGGCTCAAAATTAGAGGCAAAAATAAACTAACCGGCAAACAATTATCCATTGTCCAAACCATCAGTATTTGGCGGGAACAAACTGCTCGACACGAAAATCGTCCCCGAAATTGGTTGATGCGTGACGATATGATGATTGAACTCGCGAAATTACAACCGGATAGCCTTGAATCGCTCACCGCTATCCGTGGCATGCCGGAAAAAATTGTCTATCGTTTTGGAAAAACCATTATTCAATTGGTAAATGAGGCCAAACAACGACCGCCCAAACCGCTAAATGAAAAAGATAAAGCCTTCAAAAAATCCCCCGAACAAGAATGCATTATGGATTTATTGGCTGCCATAGTGCGTTTGCGAGCCAATCAAAACCAACTCAATCCGAGCATTCTCGCAACACGAAAAGACCTGGAGGATTTATTAAACGATCCACCCGAAGGCGCGTTATTGACTGGCTGGCGTAAAACCATGGTCGGTAACGAACTACTTGCCCTGTTAAAAAGCGAGTTAAATATTCAACTTAGTACTGAAAAAATTTCAATTTCGAAACCATAAATATTAATATATGTTTTTTATTTCCTCGCCCATTCCCATTATTGGAAAGGCGCGGGAATAAACGGGATATTAATTTCTCGTAGGTTTCAGACACGCCCTAAAAACATCCAAACTCGGTTGATAGCTAATGGTGTTGATGCTAAACAAACCAAGTAGCGAATGAAACAAATTATCATGCGAATAATGATCGTAGGTATCCTGTTTCAGACATGCCACATCAATATTAAATTGGTCCGATAAACTCGGAGATAGCCACAGAATAAATGGAATATGGATTTGCTGATCCGGCGCCAAAAAATATGGCAAACCATGGAGATAAATACCATTCTCGCCCAACGATTCACCATGATCCGACATATACCACATAGCGGTATTGAATTTAGCATTATTGCGCCCCAAGAACTCTATCACTTTTGACAAGAAATAATCGGTATACAAAATAGTATTGTCGTAGGCATTGGTAATTTGTTGCTGTGTGCAATCCTGTACCTGGCCGCTAGAACATTCCGGCGTAAAACGGGTAAAACGATTTGGATGCCGTTTATAATAGGCTGGGCCATGACTCCCCTTCTGATGCAGCACAATCAAAGCATTATCCTGAAGCTGATCAACATATTGCTGTAAATCATTCAGTAAAACTTCATCAAAACACTCTTCGGAGTTACACAATTCCTGAATTTGCAAATTCTCGGTCGACTCGTTTTCAATACGCGCACAGACGCCTTTGCAACCCGAGTTATTATCTCGCCAAAATACTTTAATACCGGCACGCGTTAACACATCCAAGACGTTTTCGTAAGCTTTAGCCTTGGTATCGGAATATTGAGCTTTACCCAAATGCGAAAACATACAAGGCAATGATTCGGCGGTCGCCGTTCCGCACGAATAGGTATTATTGAAATTAATGACCGGCAATTGACTTAACTCAGGATTCGTTTCGCGCTGATAGCCATTCAGCGAAAAATTTTGAGCCCGCGCCGTTTCACCCACCACCAAAATCACCAGCGATTTTTTACCCGCAATGCCTTCAGGAAAACGCTGCTTGGCGTCGAGCCCAATTTGAGTGAGCGGAGGGGGAGGATTAATAACCCGACGAATATAGGAAGATAACGCAAAAATGGGATAGGTTGGATTGACAAAAAACCGAAGTTCACGATTATTACGCAAGGTCAAAGAAAAGTCCTTGTAATAACTAAAGACCACACCCCCCATAATTATTGCAGCTATGCCGATCATAAGACCCCTACTCAACAACTCCCTGGGAAAAGTTTGGTAATGAACGGGACAAACATAGAGCAATACGGCAGGCAGCAAGCCAAAAATACCCACATGCCAAAAGATCCCGAAATTAAGTAATTCAAATGCTTCTTTCCGATCAGTTTCAAGCACATTTTGAATCATTGCCGCATTGATAATCACGCCATAGTTATCCATAAAATAGCTGATGACGGCAGTCGTAATGATAATAATGCTCGCAAAAGGTTTAAACAGGGGCCGAAAACCGCCTAACGATAACAAAATCGTAAACAACGTATTCAAACAAACAAACAGTGCAATCTTGAAACCCAACCCCAGCGTGGCGGTTTTATCGATCACCTGAAATGCCCGACTCAAGAAGGTTAAGTTATTGACACTGCTGAGAAACAACGCCAACAATATCGTTAACACAGAAATTTGATACGGGGGCCTTAGCCATTTTGAGAAACGAATCATGAGAGTTCTTCTGGAAAGAAAAAAGACTTAATAAGTAATATCTAACAACACTTCATGAGACTTGAGAAGCAGAGTAATTTTCTCTCCGTCACCAATGGCGGCATACTTCGTCAAGAACGGTATAAGATGTCCACCATACAACTTATTTTGTTGTCAGTCGATCGGGTTAATTATCACTAATAAGCTCACTAATCGTCACGCATTCGGGTTCGGACAAACTAAATTCAACAATCGCCAGATCTTCAAGCATGTGGATTTTATCCGTTGTACCGGTTAACGGCACAATGCCGATTTGATTTAAATAACGAAAAAAAATCTGCGCGACAGTCTTTTGATGCCTTTTAGCGAGTGTTTGTAGCTCAGGATGCTTAAGTACCTGCGGATTAGCTGTCAGTGTCCAAAAACTTTGATAGATGATCTGATTTTTCCGGCAAAATACGCGCAAATCTTGATCATAGTGGGTCGCTGCATAAAATCGATTTTGTAAAATCGACGGCTTGATTCTCGCTTGTTGCCATAAATATTCCAGTAATTCCAATTCATAGCAATTACTAATGCCCAGCAAATGTACGCAACCCGTATCACACAAGCTTTCCATACTCCGCCAGACCTCAAGAAGATCCCGACGATCGTCAAGTGGCGAATGTAAAATCAGCGCATCGAGATAATCGGTCTGTAAATTGCGCAACGATTGCTCGAACGACTGCCTAACCTGTTCTTCTAATCTAGCATTGGGGTCGTAGGGAATTCGTAAGGGATCATGGCCATTGAATGGCGTATATTTTGTTTGCACATAAAGTTCACTGCGCGTAAGGCCTTGTGCCACACTTGCTGCTAGTGCTTCGCCGACTCCGGCCTCATTATAATGCTTAGGCTGACAGGCGGTATCAATTCCGCGAAAACCGGCCGTTAGTGCATCAGTCACTAGCGTGGCGGTCCGTTCCTTTTTCCAAGCGGTACCGTATATGAGTGGAGGCATCTGAAAAGTATCGGTGGCAAGCATGGCAAACTCCAAAGTATTTTTTATAAATTACATAACAACAGGTTTTCAGTAGACGCTTCAAGCCAATTTCTGAACTCGGTTTGCAGATTTTTGGAAAATCGGTTCTTCAACGCTATCCGGCAAACTATTTTGACCGCATTGATCAAGTGCATCAATGCTATATGATAAGGGGCGCTTCTACAAATAAAGGTCACCAACTATTGAGGAATTGACTTGGTTTTTCCAAAACCATCAAAATTTTGATGTCATCTATCGACACTAATTTTTGTTATCTAGGAGCCTGTCCGAGAAAAGCCTAGTCACCACTATCTGATGTGGCAACGCGGTGCCGAACGCGAACGAAGAAGACAAGCCGCCTTACGCGGCAATTCGCACAGACAAGCAGTTTAACAGCTTACTCCGACCGCCAGAAATCATGCCAGCGAATCGGCCGACAGGCTCCGGTTTGCCCTGAAAGCGCCCAATTGAGCGCTGGGTCGCTGAAAATAGTCCAGATAGCTATTTCAACAGAAGATTGCTTTGATATTGTGTATTCTACAATGACAACATTAGCTGAATTTTGTCAAAAATCTGAGTTTTCGGACAGGCACTAATTAATAATTGTCAGTCGGTCATACGGTCTATTAGGTGACGATATTTTCCCGAAGACAGCACCAAAACAAAGACAAAAACCTAGCCTGCACAGTTACAGGTCGAGCATGATTTATGCCCGACCATGAAAACTAAACCGACACAAGTAGAATTGATTCTCCCTCATTTTTCCTATTGCAAAAGAGTCGATAAGATCCGGTTATTGTGCAAATAATGGACACTCCCACCTTGAATCACAGCCCGGTCATTATAAGTGCTCTGTCCTGCATAATTCATTGAAGAGAAATCATTGGTATTGGCAATCAAGCGCCGTTGCAATTTAATTCCTGGCGTTGAGCCAGTATCGATACTGAAAGTATACAACCCGGTATGAGTCCATTCATAGTAAGCATTTGGCTGGCTATAGTCATAACTATAACCATAGGTACTGGGGTAAAAATCATTATGCAGTTCAACCGGAATTGCCAGCGTTGCTTGCGTGCCCGAGGCCAGCCAAGCCAAGGCATGATGATCGCTTAAAACCGCCGAATCAGTGCCACGTTTACCGATCACCACAGTTTGAACCTCACGCAAATTTTCCTTGCTTGAAATATCATACAGTGACAGCTTAACGCCCTGATACCAAGCGCCTCGGCTATCGCCCCCAAAAGTATTAATCGTATCGGGCACGGCATCTTTACCGATACCGAGCAAGTAGTTATCACCGATCGGATGCAAGTAATCCGAGTAGCCATCAATGTGAAGTTCACCAATAATGTTAGGCTTGGCGGGTTCTGTGAAATCGAGCACGTACAACGGATCGGTCACTCTAAAGGTCACCAAATAGCCACGGTTCTGAATGAAGCGTGCCGCATACAGTCGCTCGCCAGGTTTCCCCAGATTGTCTATAGAACTGATCTCCTTCAACTGCTTCTGCTGCGTATCTTCCTGAAGCACGGAGACCCTCGTCGTGGAATTATTAGTCCAAGTATCGCCTCTTGAGGTAGCAACTTTCAAAATGTTATTGTATTCACCCATTCTGAACGGCTGTTTATCCACTTCCCAACCGAGATGCCCAGGCACCGAACCTGAACCTTTGTAGAGCAAGGCATTATTCGCCAACGTAAACTTATGAATTTCAGTCCGCATTTCATCAGGCTGATTGTAGACGATGTTATTGCCTGAAAGTTGATACGGATAACGGCTACTTGCCAGATAAATTGCCTGGGTAGACATATAAAAAGTATCGACGTTACCCGCAATACACACCGAATAATGATTTTGAGGTGCCTGCAATGGAATTGCGGTCACCGTAATCAAGGTATTATCGACGACCTTATTACTGCTTAACGCCGGCACATAACAATCGGTTGCTTTGACCAGCGGCACCGCTTCCCCTTTATCGAACGCAATTGTCGGTAGTAAACTTTCAATCGTTTTGGTCGGTGGCGGCGTAGGTTCGGGCAATAACAACACATCAGGCGAAACTGCCGAAATTTGGGGATTAGGCTTAATATCGACCGCAAGCGGGATTATGGGCTCAGGATAGAGATATTCCGGATTTTTACGAGTCACCAGATACAGCACATTATTAACGACGCGACTTGAAATCAGCGCACTGTTAATGGTAATCGACTGCTTAATCTGCATCGCGCTGGGTTGACTGACATCAATAAATTTGATTTCTGTTTCGTTGTCACGCCAATAATAAGGCATGCGCCAGATCGAATAGATCGGATAATTCATTGAGTCATTCAAATAAATAAGCTGGGTGGGATTCGTTCCCTTGTCATTAACGGGCAAGTACAGCATGCCGTTTTGGTAGCCTTGATTACCGAGTTCCAATTTACCCAAACTCGTGGTGCTGGCCGGTTTTTCAGTCATTCGATAGACATTTAAGCATTCAGTGGAATTATCCTTGGCGCAAGTTTCAAGGGTAAATAATTGATCATTGACGGCTTTAATTCGATCGCTTTCATCGACGCCTAATTCCTGAATATTGGTCTGAGATACCTCACTTGCATTAGAGCCGCTATCTTCAACTGCCGGAGGTGTACTCGTGCTCGTCACCATTCCAGAAACACTTGGGGAAAAATTAACACTCCCCGTAGAATATTTATTGGACGACAGCGGACCACGATCAAAAAACTCCGACAGCACCTCTTTATGCTCGATACGATGTAGCGCCGCGTCAGTTTTATTAAAAACCAACAACGAAGCCGGATCGATACTATAAAGAATCGGTGCTTGGCCATCCACTTGATAGCCGGTATAAACAAGATACTCACCGGATGGCAATTGGCTATTGTTTAAGACCGTAAACTTCTCCTGTTTTGCGAGCGTTTTAATCTGAAAAACTTGTAAAGAATCCGGTTTAAAATCCCATGCCACCCAACCGGCTGGGGTATACATATACAGCTGATCATTATATTTGGCCACCACATAAAGACGACCGGTCTTACCTACATGTTCAGGGTTGATCGTCAAGGTAAACCCCAGTTGAATGGCCTCGCCGGTCAAAAAAGTGTTACTGGCGGTTTTCTCTTGATTGGTCAGGGTATGACTATTCGTGGCGCCCGGAATTAGGGTGGCAGATTGCCCCATTCCACATAAAAAAAAGCTGGCCAAAAATAGCGAAATTGTCGAGTGCTTCATAATGATTCCTCATCAAAGATATTTATAATATTATTCTTAGATTAAACGCAATTAATGCAAAATTATTAAATGACAGCAATGAACCTAAAAGCCGGTTGAGGCATATTGCCATGTCCCGCGTGTTAGGATTAAGGGGGCATTCAGTTTGTTCAAGTACAATAACAGGCACTAATGTTTTTAAGCATCCATTGTGCCATGAGCTAGCGACACTTATTGTTTAAGCCGCACCTGAACTTCAAGCCTAAGGATCGGATAGCGCTGCCTAACCCTGCATAATTTGTAAACAACTGTAAAGTTTTCTAACAAAAATTGCAGAGTAGAATTAAATACTTGCACTCAAACAAGAAGGCAACAACAGGATGAAGGTTTGTTAACTTGATAAGTATGCAAAACTTTCAAAGTTCATGACCTAATGGATCAAATCGCTTATCATGTCAATTAACCTATAATTATCAACAGGGGAAACTTATGCGGCAGATGTTTTGCACTTTATTACTGTTCTTTAGCATTTTCACGCTTAATGATTCAGCATCGGCGGGTGAATTATCAACCGTCGTCACTCAAACCAAATTAAACAGCGATCAATCCGCTCCTCTGCAATGCGCAGCGTTTAGTCCTTATGTCGATAAATTAAACCCTGACTGGGGTGCGCATCCCCCACGCGAAGTCATTAATGCCTTACTAGACAAATTGATTGCCGAAACGCCATTTCGTTGTATCGTCACTTATGGCGTCCTAAATGGCCTAGAATATGTATTTGCCGCCGCTGAAGCCCGTAAACTTAAAGTGATTGCAATTTTATGGATCGACAAAGATATTGCGATCAATTCTCAATCGATTGCTAGTGGCATTGAAGTAGCCAAAGCATTTCCAAAGACCATCATCAAATTAAGCTGCGGTTCGGAAGTCAGAACCCGTCATGGTTATGTATTCGATAATGAAATTATGCGTTGTATCGATGCGCTTCGTGCCGCCGACGTCACGCAACCGATCACCACCATTGATACTTGGTGGGAGTGGTGTAATCGAACCACTCCGTGCCAAACAACCTTATTCACCGATAAAGTCGACTGGATTGGCGTCAATGTATTTCCATGGTGGGAAAATAGACACTCTGGGCTATTTGCTTGCACGCCTGCTGAAAAAGCAGCAGATTTTCATATCGCCAGATTGGAAGCACTCCACCTTACTTACCCCGGAAAAGACATTATGCTAACCGAGTTCGGCTGGCCCAATGGACCGGAAGGTGCCACGGTTGAAAACACCCGCTCGGGCGAACATTGCGGCATCGCCAGTAAAGAAAATCAGCGCAAAGTGGTCGTTGAGACTTTCCAGAAACTTGCCGCTAAAAAATGGTCCGGCTCAGTATTCGAGGCTTTTTCAGAAGAATGGAAACCTTCGATTGAAGGCGATGTTGGAAATTTTTGGGGACTTTGTGAAAGTCACCCGCCCTACAATTGCTTGAAAGGATTAGAGCAAGCGGCTCAAAAATAAAATTATTATTCAGGATGAAAGCCAGATGAACGATACCCTCGAAAGCCATACAGTCGATACAGATCAATCTGCAACGCTGATGCATGCTTTATGTGCTCCAGAGGCCTATCCGCATGAAATTTCGAAGGTCAAAATTATTGAAACCCATATCTCCAGACTGTTATTGACCGGTAATTACGTTTACAAAATAAAAAAACCGGTCAACTTTGGCTTTCTGGATTTTTCAAGTCTCGAAAAACGACATTTTTATTGCCAGGAAGAACTACGCTTAAATCAGCGCTTATCAAAAAACCTGTACCTTGAAGTCGTCCCAATTACCGGCAGTTACTCACAACCAAAAATCTCAGGCAGTGGTAATCCGATCGAATATGCCGTTAAAATGCGGCAATTTCCAACGGGCGGGTTATTAAGTGAATTTGCGACACAAAAGATCCTAAATGCATCAATAATAGATGAACTCGCATTACTGGTCGCCGAATTCCATCAAAATACCGAGGTTATAGAACCTCATTCCATGCTTGGTTCAGCCCACACCATTAAGCATTGGTTTAACGAAAATTTTCAGCATATTCATCCATTACTAAGCTCGCAGGCAGATAAAATACAACTGGAAACAATTAAACTTTGGGGAAAACAAGAATGGCGCCGTAATGCCGGCCTGTTCCAGATTAGACTCATTGATGGATTCATTCGTAGCGTTCACGGTGATCTTCATCTTAGCAATATCACGCTTTATCAAGGAACGCTGACTGCTTTTGACTGTATTGAATTCAACCCAATGTTACGTTGCATTGATGTTCAAAATGACATTGCTTTTTTGCTTATCGATTTATGGTTTTTTGATTATCCTCAGCATGCGTATCGGTTTCTGAACCGGTATCTGCAACTGACCGGCGATTATGCAGGACTTCAGGTACTACCCTACTACTTGGTTTACAGGGCTCTAGTGCTCGCCAAAGTAGCCTTACTGCGTCGAACTCAACAACAACAGCAAACCGAAGTCACCCGGCTTTATCAGGAATACAAAAAGTATCTATTTCTTGCCGAACAATTTACTCAAGCACCTCGAGTTATGCTAATCATTACTCACGGTTTTTCAGGCGCTGGAAAATCGGTGATTGCAGAGCAAGTTGCCAATAGAATTGGGGCAATCTGGCTTAGATCGGATGTCGAACGCAAACGCTTATTCGGTTACGCTCCGTTAGCGGATACCGACAGCGCCATTGACGGTGGCGTTTATTCTAAACATCATACTCGCGAAACTTATAAGCATCTGGAGCATCAGACACGGGAGATTCTAAGTGCAGGCTTCTCAGTCATCATTGATGCAACGTTTCTAAAACAGACACAACGCAAACCATTTCAAAAATTGGCAGAGACACAGGGAAACCCTTTCATCATTCTCAGCATTGAAGCCTCGGAGCCAGAGTTATGCCGACGCATTGAACTACGCCAGAATGACGCCTCTGAAGCGACCATTGCCGTGTTACATAGACAACAAGGCACCGCCGAGCCGTTGTCGACTGAAGAATCAGCTCACACCTTAACTATTAATTCAGAACTCACCCCAACCATCGACTCGATAGTGAAAGATTTGCTCAAAATTAGCACTCAATCAATATAAAAACCGACCCGATAACAAAATAATTGAGTGTTGCGGCGATCTTTGACGTGCAAAATCGTCTCCGGCTCCCAGTCCGGAACAGGAAACGATGAGGAAACAAATAAGGTTCCGGGTCGCATTTTCAAGCGCACCTGCTCGCCTATTTGTGCCATAACTGCCGGAGAGAGGAAAGCAAATACCAGATCGTAATCACTCAACTGAGCTTTCCAAAAACTTCCGCGAATAACGCGAATATTCGGCCATTTTCGAGCGCGCTGGTAACAAATCAACCAAGGAATCGGCGCACGTTCAAAGGCATCAAGCGCCAGATTTGGACAATGCTGCGCTAAAGGCAAAATCACCGAGCCCACCCCCGCGCCGAAATCAGCAAAACGACTAGCGGTCTCCTGAGCAATCAATTGGTGCAACACCTCTGCCACAGCGCGCGACGATAAAAACAATGGCACATCGCCTTTCACCGTCCCCCAGAAAATTAGCGTCAACATTCCCACTATGAACAAATAATAATTAGGGGGAATCTCTAAACTCAGCAAAATCCAGGCGACAGGTAAAAAGACTAAATGGATAAACGACCACCAGTATGGTTGGCGTAAAATTTTCGATCCAATCGCAGCACTAAGCCCCTGCACCGCCAACCAATGATAAACACTGTGAAACCAGGTCGGCACTAAATGCATCAAGCCAAATGCACACAATCCCCCGAACAACTGTGCTGCGAGAACTTTAACAAGCGTCATAATAATTTAATCGCGTGCGCATGATTTGATGGTGTAATATCAATGATAGGCTATATTTAGAAGTGAATATTACCATTCGATACCTGTTTAAAAAACCAGCCATTTTTTTGAGGCTATCAAATTTTTCAACGTATAATTGCCAAAAGCAGTTCAGATTTCGCTGATTTCGTCTTACATCTCGCTTTTGTTCAGGGGAGTTTATGTTTGTTATTATTGGGTATGTGCTGGTTCTTGGGTCGGTTTTAGGCGGATTCATAGGAGCCGGTGGACATGTCGGAGTTTTAGTTCAACCTTTTGAAGTTATCATCATCTTTGGTGCCGCCGGCGGAGCTTTTCTTGCCGGTAATTCAATGGCGGTGATCAAGGGTGCAATTGGAGGTGCTACCGGCACCTTAAAAGGCGCTAAACAAAATAAAGAATTTTATCTTGATCTGATTTTATCCTTTTACGCCCTAAGTCAGAAAATTCGTAAAGAAGGTCTACTCTCGCTCGAAGATCTTGTCGAAAATCCCGGCAACGATACCATCTTTACCCCCCGAGTCCTTGCCGACCACCATTTGCTGGAATTTATCTGCGACAATTTACGTCTGGTCGTGACTGGAATCGAAGAAAATCAGCTTGAAGACATCATGGATGCGGCGCTTGAAGTGCATCACCATGACGGAAACGGCCCGATCAAGGCTATCCAGCGGATTGGTGATGGTATGCCGGCTTTCGGTATCGTTGCGGCGGTAATGGGGGTTGTACATACTATGGAATCAATCAGCTTGCCGCCTGCGGAATTAGGTAAATTAATCGCTGCGGCCTTGGTTGGAACTTTCCTCGGTATTCTACTCTCCTACGGTTTTATCGGTCCGGTTGCGGGTTTGATGGAAGAACGTCTTGAAGGAGAAGGTAATGCTTTCAAATGTGCCCAAAAAGGCGTGCTCTGCTGCGCCAAAGGGATTGCGCCAGCAATGACTGCCGAATTTGTCCGATCCATGATCACCAGCCACATGCGCCCAAGTTTTGCCGAAATGGATGCACAACTTAAAGCTGCCAAAGGTTAGTCAGCATGGCCAATCAACCGATCATCATCAAAAAAATCAAAAAAGGTGGCGCGCACGGTCATCACGGTGGCGCGTGGAAACTCGCTTATGCCGACTTCGTGACCGCGATGATGGCCTTCTTTCTTTTGATGTGGTTGCTGGGCTCCACCACCAAGGAGCAAAAACAGGGGATTGCCGACTATTTCCAGGATCCTTATAAATCATCACTGACCGGTGGTGAAGGTGTCGGTGATCGAACCAGCATCATTCAAGGCGGCGGTTCGGATCTAACCTCTCAGGAGTCAGGACAAGTTGATCGAGGTCAAGCGCCTAAAGCGGAAGAAGTGCCACCAGTATTGCATGAGTTGAATGATTCAGACCTTAAAAAGCAAGCCGAAGCGATGGAAAAACTTCAGTTGGAAGAACTCAAAGAAAAAATTACGAAAACCTTGGATGAAAACAAGGAATTGAACGAGTTCAAAGAACAAATCAAACTGGAAATTACCCCGGAAGGTTTGCGCGTAGTAATTATTGACTCTCAAAATCGTCCGATGTTTAATTTGGCAAGCGCCGCTGCCGCTCCCTATATCAAATTAATTCTGAAAAATCTGGGGCCGATGATCAATAGCTTACCCAATAAAATCAGTATTAATGGTCATACCGATGCACTTCCCTTCCCAACCAATCAATCAGGCTATACTAACTGGGAATTATCGAGTGATCGAGCCAATACCGCACGCCGCGAACTTATCAAGGGTGGTCTTGCCGAAGATAAAATATTGCGCGTAGTAGGATTGGCATCAAGCGTGCCATTTAACACGTCAAATCCAAGCGATCCAATGAATCGACGCATCTCGATTGTCGTCATGAATAAAAAAACCGAAACCGAAGTATTGGAAGGCGCTGGAAATGATACTCATGCAACACCTACTGAACCTTCGATTATTCCGGGTGTCCCTACCATTGAACCAATAACGCCCTCACCTGCGCCAACAACCTCCGCAGTTCCTGCACACGAACATTAACAATTCAGCTTGAAATCATAGGGCTTTCCTCAAACAGCCGACTGAATGCTTTAGCCTGCCGAATAATTTCAGGGCTTTGCCATAGATCACTGATCACGGCGAGCATATCCACGCCATGCTGAGTGAGTTGCTCGGCATTACCGAGCGTAATTCCCCCAATAGCGCAAATAGGGATTTGCAAGCGCTGCTTAGCCTCTTTGAGTAAGGTATCTGGAATTTGTTTGGCCAGGGGTTTCGTCGGCGAACTAAAACATGCGCCGAATGCTACATAATCGGCACCTTGGTCTTGGTAATACTCAGCTCGTTCTAAATCTCCATAACAAGACACGCCGATCAGCTTATCCGGAATCGCCTTCCGAGCCTCCTGAAATTCAAGATCGTGTTGACCGAGATGCACGCCATCAGCATCGACTTTCAAGGCTAACGCCAATCTATCATTCATAATAAACAAAACCTTATGCTCACGGCATAGTTCACGTAATGCTACCGCGAGCGGGTAAAGTTCATCGTCACTACGCAACTTATCGCGTAATTGCAGGATCTTAACGCCTCCCAGAATGGCCTGTTTTACTTGATCAAGTAAGCAATGATCGGGAGTGAGGTTATTATCGGTAATTGCGTAGAGTCCACGGAGCAGCATAGGTTTAAAAGTTATTTTTGAAAAGTGGTACCGAGCGGTTTAAAGCTATGTAGATCGACAGTTTGTTCATCCGTCTCAAGCGCACAACCCCAATTGAGATCCTGATCCTGCGTAAAACGCTTACCCAATTGCCAAGCAATTTCAGCCCGGGCTAACTGGACACCCAGATAAAAAGCATGACCGCCGTCTGTCTGGACGTTCAGCGCCGGAAACAGCGAAAATGGGTCTTGCGCACTATGAAAACCGTCTCGGTTAAAAATATGCACGCCTTCTCGACTGACTTGGATGCGGAAGCTAGGATCGGTAATTTGCCCCGCCAACTCCTGAATTTCTTCCAGCGAATACGGAAACGGTGCAGTTTCGTGCAAGGCCATCAAGCCCGGATCAATATGTTTCGGCAAAGTATTGTGCTCTTGCGCGGCCAGCATAATGCGCCGGGCAGTATCGGCTTCGCGGATCGCCCGGCGGGCATGCAAACTGACTTCAGTCGCAAGAATATGGTTGATGTTCAGTTCAGAACAAATTCCTAACAGCAGCGCATTAATGCCGGCAGTATCGGCATGGGTTAATTCAGTGAGATTGCCCACCCCCATCATCATTTCAATTGCCGGATATTTACTCCGAAAGGAATAATAACGGACAATCGATTCGGTAAAGCCAAAGTGAATAGGGTCTAAGATCGGATCGACGATAAACTCACGATTTTTTGCTTGTAGATGCTCAATGGCCTGATCGAGAGAGCTCAAATCGCCATGAGTAGACGGAATTAGAATTGGGGTACTGTCAACTTCATCGGCAATCCATAGACTTCCGCTGTGCAGGCTTAGCATATAATCAGCCCCGGCTTTTCCTCCGCGCAGCAGATCGTCGGTTTCAAGCGAATCGATGCTGACTTTGAAACCTTCTAACTTCAAGGTTTGAATCAATTCTTCCATATGCGGAAAAGGCGTTCCAGGCAAACAACCGATGTCAATGACATTGGCACCTTGCTGCTGATAGTAATAGGCACGTGCAACCGCAGTTTCAATATCCATCATCGGCGCATCGGTTATTTCGGCAAAAATCTTCACCTGATATCGGCTTAAATCGGGCTTTTGCGCGGCTTTACCAAAAAACTGTGGCAAATCTTTTAGCTCTTCAGGTCCACGCTCAACCGGAATACCAAAATCCTGGGTCAACTTATCCAACTCGCCGCGACAGCGACCCGGGACAATAATCCGAGTAGCGCCAAACGTATCGGTCAAACGCCGGGTAATCATGTCAGCAGTCATTAAAGCGGCGACTTTTAAACCGAGTTGATGCACAGTGTAACTAAACTCCGGCTGCATTTTCTCTAAAATTTGTCGCAGCTGCCGTTCAGCAAATTTACCGGTCAGAAACAGAATATGTTCGCTCATGATAAGGCGTTGAGTCTTAGATTGACCGCCGTGATCAATTCATCGACGCTTTCGACGACTTCCGTATATTCAAATTCACGTATTTTCGCGGTGCCTTCAAGATCAATCTTACGTGGATAAACCATCACCTTACCACCCGGTGCAGTGGTTTCCATTTCGGGTGCGATGTCGCAAGGATAAACAATACTCGGAATTCGGCACTTTCCGGCCTGCGAATATAAATTCGTCACCAGAGTATCGGCTATGCCAAGTACGCATTTGGCGATGGTATTTGAAGTCACAGGAGCCATCACAAAGGTATGATAGTAGCCTTTATAAAACAAGCCTACCGGTGGCGCGGAAGCGGCTTTGTCGCGATAAACCGAATGCTTGGCGCGAATGTCGTCCAGATGAATGCCGTACATTTTCAAAACTTCTTCGCCGGCCTGACTGACATAAATATCGACCTGCGCTAAGGTCATTAGAAAAGCAACACATTCTTCGATGTAATGACCAGAACCGGTGATAGCCCAAGCGAGACGAGGTTGATTCATGAACAGTGTATGTTTAAATGAGATACGTTATTATACTCACTATCTTGAATTGAGCGCAGAGGCATTTTGACGTCCATGTTTACGACCATTTCCAAACCCCTCCTGATGGGCATCTTGAATGTAACCCCGGATAGTTTTTCCGACGGTGGTGACTATATGGAAATCAGTCACGCGCTGGCACAAACGCAACGCATGCTTAATGAAGGCGTTGATATTCTGGATATCGGCGGCGAATCGACGCGCCCCGGTTCCGAATCAATTTCTGCCGAAGAACAAATCGCCCGCGTTATCCCGGTTATTCAAGCAATTCGCCGGACATTATCGACCGACATTCCGATCAGTATCGACACAACGCTGACAGCAGTCGCCGAGGCCGCTTTTGATGCGGGTGCCAATCTGTTGAATGATATATCTGCCGGCACCGACGATCCTTCGATTTTAACCTTGGTTGCCGAGCGCGAATTACCCCTGATTCTGATGCACAAGCAAGGCATTCCCAAAACCATGCAGGACCAACCCCACTATGAGGATGTGGTCGCGGAAGTTTTGAAATATCTACAACAACGCATTGCTGCCTGCCTTAAAGCGGGAATCGCATCCAACTCTATCGCCATCGATCCTGGCATAGGCTTTGGCAAACGCAAACAAGACAATTTGCAACTGCTGGCCCATTTAGAGCAATTTTGCGCAAGTGGCTATCCGGTTTTGCTAGGCACCAGTCGAAAACGCTTTATGGGGATGATTTGCGAAATTTCCGACCCCTCAGAACTGGTCACAGCGACTGCCATTACAACAGCGCTGGGCGTGATGGCGGGCGTCAAAATGTTTCGTGTCCACGACATCAAAGAAAACCGCCAAGCACTTGATGTCGCCTGGGCGATTAAACAAGCAGCAGAAACCGTCGAATAAATTTGGATAAGATATCACATCAACGCATCTTTGGACTCGATCTGCTGCGAGCCTTTGCAGTGTTGTGCGTTGTCTACGGTCATGCTTATCATTACCTAGGCGAAAACAGCGGCCTGCCTTTCAAAATTTACGCCCTGCCGATGATCGGCGGCGTAGATACTTTTTTTGTGTTGAGCGGCTTTCTAATTGGCCGGATTTTGCTGCGGACCTTAACTCAGGAAATTCTGCACCGGGGCCTGCTCCTGGAATTTTGGATTCGTCGCTGGTATAGAACCTTACCGAATTACTTTTTAGTGCTGTCGCTACTGTTGATCAATTATTACTTACAAGTTCGGACACTGCCTGAACATGTAGGACTGTATGCAATCTTTTTGCAAAATTTTGCAAGCCCTCATCCGCCTTTTTTCGAAGAAGCCTGGAGTCTTTCGATCGAGGAATGGTTCTATTTATTGACTCCCTTACCTTTATATATTTCGCTCAAACTCATTAAACCAAACTATCGTCAGTCGATTTTTATCTTCTGGATCATTGCCGTTATCGTCACGATCACCGCATTCAGAAGTTATCGAGCCGCGAATATTGATCAGCTGACCTTGGCGCTATGGGATAGCGAATTGCGCAAGCAAGTGCTTACTCGATTAGACAGCTTGATGTACGGGGTACTGGGAGCCTATTGCAGCTTATATCGCAGCGCGCTTTGGACGCGGAATACCAAAGTCTTCGCCAGTATTGGTTTAGCGTTGATCATTGGCGATAAACTGCTGCATAGTTTTATGGAGATCAATACTTTCTACCTGTTTTACAGTAAATATCTGACTTTCACGGTAAGTTCGGTTGCGGTATTGTTAATGTTGCCGTTTTTATCGAGCTGGAAAACCAGCCAAGGATGCTTGGGGAAATTTATCACCTTAATCAGCATTATCTCCTATTCCATGTATTTACTGAACCTGACTCCGATTCAGGGCATTCTTATGCCAGCCTTGCTCAAACAGTTTATTGATTTAGGCTTTGAATCTTTCTCCACTCCGCTGCTTCAATATAGCTTGTATTGGCTGCTTACCATGATGTGCTCGTTCCTGCTCTACTATGGCTACGAAAAGCCAATGACCGAATTACGCGAGAAATGGCACCTCAAAAATACCGTTCATCTTTCGGCAGATTAATCTAATCAAGATACAAAATCAAAAGTCAAAAAAAAACCCTGAAGAGGTAGACCTCGACAGGGTTAATTTAATTAAGAGCTTGGCAATTCCCTACTTTCACATGACAACCTGTCACACTATCATCGGCGCTAAGAGGTTTCACTTCCGAGTTCGGGATGGGATCGGGTGGTTCA